>JBIOKC010000136.1:0-5170 GCA_044451425.1 Thermodesulfobacteriota bacterium | reverse complement strand
CTTCCATAGGCTCGGATAATCATCCCATCGCAACTATTAAAATAACTGATGAAAACGGGAACCCTCTGCAAACTAGTGACCTAGCTGTTTTGCGCTTCATAATCGCGAGGATTGTGGACTCTGGTGAATACATAAACTACATAACAACTACATCGAGTGGAGCCATTCTGCCATCGCGCGAGGACAGCTCCGCGGGTACTTTCAACGACCAGGGGGGAGGCGTTTACAGCTATACGTTTGCATTTACGCTTCCGCAGAACTATGACGGCAGCCAGACACACACGATAGCACTTTACGGGACCAGGGTCATAGGAAGCCAGACCTGGGTCTCAAATGCTACTTTCAACTTTGTGCCCACCGGAGGCGCAGTCAAGACTATAAGGGACATCGTGAGCATCAATTCGTGCAATAACTGCCACAACCCTCTTGCTCCCCACGGAGGAAGTAGGAGAGACGTGAAGCTCTGTATAACATGCCACACATCAACGATAATCGACCCTAATACGGGTCAAGAAGAGAATCTGGTCGACCCCGTTACAGGGAATAGTCTAGCATTTAAGGTTATGATACATAAGATACACATGGGCGAGAGCCTACCGAGCGTTATGGCCGGTAATCCCTATCTCATAGGTACCACCGACTTCTCGACCGTAGTGTTCCCCCAGGACATAAGAAATTGCACTAAGTGCCACGACTCGTCCCAGGCGTCCCAGGCTGACGACTACAAAAACATCCCCACCAGGGCTGCCTGCGGCTCATGTCATGACGATGTGGTTTTCGCGACGGCGACAAACCACCCATTCGTAGAGCTCAACGACAACAACTGCTCGGGATGTCATATACCGAGCTCTGGGCACGAATTCGATATATCGGTTACCGGGGCACATACGATACCGCTTAGGTCAAATACCCTGCCCGGAGTCATTTTCGATATCGTGAGCGTGGCTTCCGAAGAGACCGGCTCTACTACGGTTGCCCCAGGCGAGCATGCCCAGGTGGTATACAGCGTCAAAGATAACAATGGAAATGTCGTAAATCCACAATCTTTAAATAGACTGTTTTTAACAATAGCGGGACCCACAACAGATTTCGATATACAAGACTACCAAGGCACTGGAGCGGTTCCTGGAGTGGACAACGTTCTCTCAGAAAACGCCATGAATGCCTCGGTTGGCCCTGATGCCAACGGCAACTTCGTTTACACATTTCAAGGCATGATCCCGTTAAACGGCACAGGCACATACGCAGTCGGCATAGAGGGCTACAAGAACGAGACAGTGGGCGGTCAGAACCAGTTACAACTCACAACCGTAAGAGAAGCGGGACATAATGTAGTTAGCTACTTTGGCGTTACAGACCCTACCCCGGTCCCAAGGAGAACGGTCGTCGACAACAACACCGAGGACCAGTACTGCAACGCTTGCCACGGGGAGTTCTCAAAGGACTTCAGTGTCCACGGAGGCATACGCAATAACACCCAATACTGCGTCCTCTGCCATAACCCTTCGAACGACGACATAAGCACTAGACCGGTCCCCGACTGGACGGGTAGCTCGACACCAATAACGACCTCGATCAATTTCAGGCAGATGATACACAAGATACATACGGGCGAGAACCTTACCGTAATGCCTTACATAATCTACGGTTTCCCCGGACAGCACTTGACGGATGGCATTAACTTCAGCGATGTCCGCTTCCCGGGCCAGACGAATGACTGCAGAGCATGCCATCTACAGAACACAAACATACTAAATCCAGGTATGGGTATATTAGGACCTGGAATTTTGCCGACAGCCACAAGGGAGTTTACGAAAGACAAAACAGGCGCGAATATAGTTCTGGATACGCTTTCCTTGCAGCCGGTTATCACGGTCTGCACGTCCTGTCATGACAATGTCGGTGTTAACGCTGCGGGCGATGCCCTTACAGGTTTGAACCACCTGGGAGGCCCTCAGCCTGAGGCGGCATGTGTAAATTGTCATGCCGCTGGGGATCCGCTTGGAGCAGCAGAAGTGCATCTGCCTCCTCTGCCGCCTGATGAGCGTATTAACCGCCCGCAATAGAGGCAAGGACAGACACGATATGAAATTACTCGTCCTGCTGATATTGTTACTCGTATTTGCCTCTTGTGTGAGCGAAGACCAACAGGGGCAGAACTGGGGAAATATACTTGCCGGAGTCGAGGGATTACAATTGACTGCACAAGAACATCCGGACGGATGGATGAGGTCCGATTGTTTCGCTTGTCATCCGGAGGCGGTGATTCACCAGCAAGATCGCTCCGGCACCGGGGTTTTGCTACTCAAGGATATTCGTGATTTTGTTCAGCAAGAAGGGTTATCAGCCTGTCCAATTTGTCATGGAGATAACGGTCTTACGGAGTAACATCTCAAATGCCAAAAAAGATTTTAGGCGCCGCAATAATAATATTGCTCTCGGCAGCCGGGGGAGTTGCGGTAATGGGGCAGGAAGAGATGATACGCCCGAGCAGCCTGGGTCTTTACGGAAATGCATCCCTGCTCTTTCAGGCTCCGACCCCCCTTCTTAACCCGGACCGTGACAAACAAAACGTCTACCCATTCTATCAGTACCTAGACCTGAGCGCTAACTATCCCGGGCATAACGTCTACTTCAACACATACATGAGAGGTAGAGAGGTCATTGACGGCGACCAGAATTCCTTCGACGTATATAACGCGTTCGTCGATATATCCAATACCCCGGATACATATGAAATAAGAATTGGCAGACAGTCTATGACTGAGGGTATTAACTACATCCTTATGGACGGAGCCCTTGCCAAAATAAAACCTATCAAGGGGCTCGAGATAACGGCATACGGGGGATACCAGGCATCAGACATTCAACCCCAGCCCGAAAGGCCCACAAACAATTTCGGAGTATTCGGCATAAAACTCAAAACCGACGCAATATTCGGCTCGATTATTTCGGTCGGTTACGAGCTCTATGATCCCCAAGACTACTCGTCAAGACAGTTCATAAACTTCGCGTTCAATAGGGCGGTCCCCTTCACCGATTTCGCGGACGTATACGCGCTTGGGGAGATAGATGTGAAGCAAGGGAACCTGGGACAGCTCACGACTGGAGTCGGTATTACAGTCTTGAGGTCTCTATACCTCAACCTCGAATATGATAACTATAACCTGGACCAACAGAGGGATAAGTTCAGACTGGATCCGATTTTCGATTTGTTTTCGGTCGGCAGGCTCCAGCAGGCGAAGGTCGGAGTAACATTTATTCCCACTTCCTTCCTCCAGATTAAAGGTAGTTACGCCTATTCACACTACGACTATTCGCAAGCTCAAGGTACGAACGGGACTATTGACTTCTCACAAGCTCAAAGTAGGAACGGAAACATTGCGAAGCTCGGATTCATGTTTAATTTATGGCAGAAGATTGGCCTCAGGGCATTCCAGGGTTTTTACTATATCAACGGTAACAGTAATAATGACTATGCTTTTGGACTCAATACCAGTATCTACGAGGAAATAAGGAAAGGATGGCAGCTTGAGTTCGCTTTCGCCTACGCTTATTATAACAAGATCACCAACCAGAGCGGAAACGCATTCAGCTACATAGTCGGGAACGAGTATATGCTTACTAAGGATCTCGTTATGAGAACCGCGGTTGAGTTCAACACGAATCCTGATTTCCCTAAAGATTTCAGGGTAGATCTGGGATTAAGTTATTTCTTTTCGACGAGTATGTGATGAAAAGAGTTTTATACATTTTATGCGTGCTCGCAGCTGTGCTTGCCGCATGCGGCGCACAGAACAAGGAAGAGGGCAGTTCAGGGGCAAAGCCCAAGGTGCCGCCGCTGGACGTAAGGATGAACTTCTCGCATGAGACACACAAGAAGGTTATGCAGAAAGAGGGGTTCGACTGTTTCGTCTGTCACCCTATGAACGTCAAGCCGAAAGATGAGAAGAGCATAGAAGAAGCCATAAAGCTTTCGAAGCAGGCGTTCTTCCCCGGAAAGCAGACGTGCCATTTCTGCCATTACAACCCAGAGGCCGGCAACATCGCTCCGGGCGAATGCAGCTTATGTCATTTCAATATGGCAAAGATCGAGCCCAAGAACCACAATTTCAACTGGACTGAGAAACACGCCATCTTCGCGAAAGCTGATGAGGGCACGTGCCAGAACTGTCATGCGCCCAGATTCTGCGAGGACTGTCATAAGAGGAGAGACACCACCATCATGGTACATGACAGGAATTTCAGGTTCATCCACGGTATAGAGGCGCGTGCGAACCCCAGGGAGTGCGGTAACTGTCACGAGATTACGTTTTGTAATACCTGTCACACAAAGGGCGGATATGATTATTAGATATTCTATCACTGTTATAGTGATAATGCTCCTCCTCCCGACCGTCCTGCCATCGCAGGAGAAGGACAAAAAAGACAAGGAAGAAAACCCTCATACCGCCATGGTTGGCGACGAGTTCACATGCCTCGACTGCCATACCGAGGTGCCTAAGGAGGGAAAGACGAGCCCTACCTACTTCCTCGTCGACGAGCCCTCGGAGGTCTGCCTCGGGTGCCATGACGAGTCGACGCATCCGGGGTCGAAGGTGCACATCGAGCAGATAGCAAAGCCGCTTCCTGGTGATCAGAACGGGAAGATAGCCTGCTTCACGTGCCACGACCCGCACCCCGAAGGGGTGATAAAGGGGAGGAAGGTTTACGGAGCGGACCTTAGCCCTAGGAGCATGAAGTTCCTGAGACTTGTAGTCTCGCCAGAACTCGCGAAGGAATTGGGGACGCCGGTAAAGCTCGATACGGATAAAGAGGTATATCTAAGAGAACCTATGAATACAATATGCAGCACTTGTCACAAAACAATAAAATATAGGGGGGTTTATACACCATGGTTCAAATTTTCAGAAATGTTTACATATTAGTGTTATTGCTACTGATTCCTGCGGCCGCCTTCGCCCAGGACTCGGTACAGCAAAAGGGAATCGCCGTATTCGTAGAGAAGCGTTGCTACACGTGTCACACCGTAAAGGCTGAATCCGCACAGATAGATGCGGCAAAAGCAGCCTTTGCCAAATCCAAAGGAGTCGAGGTCAAAGAGAACGGGGAAGAGAAAGAAGAGACCATAGGCGGCGACCTCTCGAACATAGGGGCCGACAGGACCCAG
>JBIOKC010000135.1:0-5205 GCA_044451425.1 Thermodesulfobacteriota bacterium | reverse complement strand
ATTTCTACCGGACTAGAAAATAACTAGAATATGCAATAGGAAGCACCTACATATATCATGTAAGTCCCTGTAATTACTTCAATGCGCCCGTAGCTCAGTTGGATAGAGCAACGGACTTCTAATCCTGTAAAGCAATATTTTGCAACTTCCTGCAATCATTGCATCATATTGAAATCATTGGGGAAATATAGCTTGTTATGTAGTTGATTGTTTTGAATATTTTGACGTTTTCTATACAGTATGGACACCTATTTGGACACTTATATTTGGTATATATCGGATATACATATAACAATATTCAAGTATGGACGACAGGACCCCGTATAAGGCATACTTTGCATTACCAGGGGCTGGATACTCAGCTACGAGGGCGGCATGATTATGAGACGGAAGTCCACTTTATATCAGTCCTTGAACTGTCCAATATTTGGGGGGCATCTCTTGTCTGTGATCGCGAGTCCTAGGGAATAGCATCTATGTGATATTCACTATAGCACTTAGAAGCTTTTTAAAAAGAGAAGGACAAAAAACTGCAGTAGGTAAAAGCTGTTGCACAACAGAGAGAGATTGACTGTGGACGCATGAGAAAAGACAAACTCATAAGATCCATTCCGTTGGCAGCAAGTAATAGCGACTGTTTTGGAAGTGCGGACCCTTCTAGCCGGAGTAATAGGTGCTTGAAACATTTTTTTTCAAACAACTGCCTCGCTTCAATTGGGTGAAAAGGTCATTCCTTATGAAACATGCGTATCCGCATCAATTATCTGAAGAGATTCTGAGACTCTGGGGCACTCTTTCGGAGAGTGAACCCTCTGAAGGATACAGCAAGCTGCCTGATCGTGAGGTTCTCGAGTATCTTATATCAACCTGTTATCAGGTGAGCATGATGAGCGAGGAAGTAAGGTCTCAGCGTTTCAGGATAGCCCTTTGTGATCCCTCAGAGTTCCATCCTGAGCTCGGCCCTCCTCATGGATTTCTTAGAATTGTTTTCAAGGAGCCACGTGCTTTTCATGAATACGAATTGCTGAAACTGAGCCCTGCCTCTGAATTCGAAAGCTCGCTCATCGGTATCCGTCACGATCCTGCAGAAGGTCTGCTAATATGGGGAATGATTAACTCGGGAACACGCTGGATACAGGCATTCCAGGGCGGCAGCAAAGTAGTCATACCAATGCCTGATTCTCTTGTCCTAGATATTACGGGACCTGGGAGCATAAGAGCCTACCGGGGGTCACGCATACTCGCACAATTAAGCGCAGGACGCATAATAATGTCTTCTACGAATGTTCTGCACTCACGATGGATAGCAAAACGGGCAGAAATTTTCAAAAAAGAAATTATGGAGATGCATATCAGAAGCCGACCGGACAGGGACGACGCCTGGGCTACTGTAAGTGAGAGTTTCGTTGTGAAACTATATGAGCAGGTCATCAAACGGATAATCAGCAGTATCAGAAACACGAAGCATGGTGGGACCATCATTTTTCTCCCCCCCGGAATGATTCAGAGTATAGCTTCTCATAATCCTTACGTCTTCATAAAGTATATGTTCCGGGATGAAAAGCCCGTGCGACGGTTGCACTGGCTGACAATCGGCATAATGAACGAACTCGCAAAGCTCCACGGGTTATCTGGAAAACCCGGCAATGTTGTTGGATGGAGCGAGTATGTTGCCGCCACTAACAAGACTCTCCTGGAACTTGATGAGGCCCTCTTCGAATGCGCACGTTTCATAGCCAATTTGGCTACGGTTGACGGAGCGGTCGTTTTGACAAGGGGTCTCGATCTCGTCGGCTTTGGAGGATTGGTGAAGGGCGCCTTCAGCAAAGAAGACTTCATTGCACGTGCCATGGATGCAGAAGGAGAACAGAGGGTGTACGAGCGGGCTGAAGGCGTCGGTACCCGCCATCTTGCAGCCTATCACCTCTGCAAAGAGATTCCCGATGCACTCGCTATCGTGATATCCCAAGACGGCAATACGAGCTTTGTCACGTGGATGAACGACTTTGTCACATACTGGGATTTCTTGCCCATGACCGTTACGGGATCGGAACTTTTATGATATTATGTGAGTAAAAGTCGGGTTTCGCAAGCCCTGTGAACGATGACATGAAGCGGTCCGCCGATGATAGACATTTTCGTCTTAGACATGTCATCTCCTAGGGCATTTGAAACAAAAAGAGGATTCATTGATGGAACCTATCTCGCTCAACTTCAGCAGGAAGGAGTCAGATACTCTGCTTATCATTCTTGCAGGAGATTGGAAAAGGGAGAATAGACCTCCTGCCGCAAGTGAGGTGGAGAAGCAA
Organism: Thermodesulfobacteriota bacterium; assembly: GCA_044451425.1. Lineage (GTDB taxonomy): Bacteria > Desulfobacterota_D > UBA1144 > Nemesobacterales > UBA2774 > 2-12-FULL-53-21. The sequence continues at coordinate 2,896 of JBIOKC010000135.1, read as the reverse complement.
CTCGAAATGGGGTCACAGCTAAAACATATATTATTTAAGACGGAGAACCTGGTGGGCTGGGACAGTATGCTTCTGACATTTGTGATCAGGGTTCGTACTTTGGCTTCTAGGTACAATATGACAGTGGAAGAGGATAATCTTCCTGAGGGCGTACAACGGCTCCTCGCCCTTGCATCCGCGGTGCCGGAGAGAAGGTGGGGAAAAAAGGAACCGGCACGAATCCCAACCCTTGAGTGGTTCGGCGAATCAGCGCTGGTATTCTGGCGGTCACTTCTCGACATGACAGACTTTATCGGAAATGCCTTTATTGCTTTTATACGTCTTTTCACTGGAAAAGCTGAATTTCGTTTGTCCGACCTGCTTCTCATTATCCAGCAATGCGGCGCTCAGGCTCTTCCGATTGTTTCTCTTATCAGCATACTTGTCGGTCTTATCCTCGCTTTCATCGGTGCAATCCAGCTCAAGGTTTTCGGTGCGCAGATATATGTCGCAAGCATTGTTGGTATCGGTATGGTCCGCTTCCTCGCCCCTGTCATGGCAGCTATTATAATGGCGGGCCGCACTGGAGCATCATTCGCGGCTCAGCTCGGCACAATGCAAGTGAACGAGGAGATAGACGCCTTGAAGACCCTTGGCATCTCGCCCATGGAATTCCTCGTGCTTCCGAGAATGCTCGCCCTTTTTCTCATGATGCCTCTCCTGAGCCTCTATGCAGACCTGATGGGAATACTCGGCGGCATGATTATCGGCGTCTCGATGCTGGACCTGAATTTCTTGGTATACTACGCTAAGACTCGTGAATCCGTACATCTGAACGACTTCTGGGTGGGACTCTTCAGCGCCGCAGTCTTCGGCGTTCTCGTTGCACTTTCCGGATGCATGCGGGGCATGCAGTGCGGCAGGAGCGCGGCCGCGGTTGGTGAAGCTACAACCTCGGCGGTGGTGACAAGTATAGTCAGCATTGTGGTGGCGATGGCTTTGATAACCGTTGTTTGTCAAGTGCTGAATATCTGACGAATAAGGAGTGGAGATGAAGAAAGCGGAGCCACATATCATTGTAAAGGACCTGACTGTGGCTTACGGGAGCAATGTGATATTGCACAATCTTACCTTTGCCATTAACAGGGGCGACATTTTCATAATCATGGGAGGAAGCGGCGGAGGCAAGAGCACCGTTTTGCGTAGTATGGTCGGACTCCTCCCGCCGGCAAAAGGACATATTCTTTACGAAGGTCTGAGTTTCTGGTCCGTTGGGCCCGAAGAGCAGAAGAGCATCATGAGAAGATTCGGCATACTCTATCAGGGCGGCGCCCTCTGGAGTTCCCTCACTCTCGCCGAAAACATAGCCCTCCCGCTCCAGCAATACACGGATTTGGGTCCGGGTCAGATTAACGAGATCGCCTCTCTGAAGTTATCACTCGTCGGCCTTTCCGGCTTCGAGGACTATTATCCCTCTGAGATCAGCGGCGGCATGAAGAAGCGCGCAGGACTGGCCCGCGCCATGGCATTGGACCCTGAAATCCTCTTCTTCGATGAGCCTTCCGCCGGACTTGACCCGATCAGCGCACATCTCCTTGACGAGCTGATCATCGAACTGAGAGATAGTCTCCACGCTACGGTAGTCGTCGTAACCCATGAGCTGGCGAGTATCTTTGCTATTGGAAACAACTCGGTCTTCCTCGACGCCGATACGAAAACGATGATCGCTGCCGGAGATCCCAGAAAACTCCTCGCCGAGTCAAAAGACCATAAAGTCATCAACTTTCTGACCCGCGGAGAGGGGCAAACAGAGAAGGCAGCGAGGTGGAAATAAAAATGGTTCGAGGTGGAAAACAATGAGTAGACAGGCGAGCAAGAGTCTCATCGGAGCCTTTGTCCTTGGCGCTTTAGTACTCGTCGTTGCAGGTATAGTCATTTTCGGTTCAGGCAAACTGTTCACAAAGACCAATAAGAGTGTGATGTTCTTTGAGGGTTCGGTGAAAGGGCTCCACGTAGGGGCACCGGTTGTGTTCCACGGCGTCGAGATTGGGCACGTGACCGACATCATCCTGGAAGTCAATAAAAGAGACCTCACAGCTTTCATTCCGGTTTACATAGAAATATCTCAGCAAAAAATGGTGCCAATAGGGGGGGATCATATTTATGACAAACAGTTTCTTCAAGATCTGATAAAGAAAGGACTAAGAGCCCAGGTCCAATTGCAAAGTTTTGTCACCGGCCAGCTCATGGTCAATCTCGATTTCTACCCGAATACGACGATCAGGCTTGTCGGCCTCGAAAAGCAGTATCCTGAGATCCCGACAATCCCTTCGGGTCTGGAGCAACTGTCAAAAAGATTGGAGGAGTTACCACTCAAGGAAATCGCCGACAGGTTAAACGAAACACTCGCAGGAATAAATAGGCTCGTGCAAAACCTGAATACCGAGATCGGGCCTCTCGTTTCGGACATCAAGGGGACTGCTGATGCCGCCCGTGCCACATTTGCTCAAGCCGAAAAAACGCTCAGGTTTGATGAAGGTGTACCCGGTCAGATCGGAAGCAGCATCAAAGAAACCCTCTCGGCAGCCCAGGACACATTAAAAAATGGAAACGAAGCGGCAAAAAATATCAACGTGATCGCCCTGAAGAATGCAAATTTCGGATATGAGATAGGCAGGACGCTTGAGCAGATCGCCGAGCTCTCCCGCTCCCTGCGTGTTCTAGCGGATTACCTTGAACGCCACCCTGAGGCATTGCTCAGAGGTAAGAGCAATGATAAAGGAGATTGAAATGAAAAATATCAGTTTGGATCAGAATGCGCTCTTTAGCCTTGGAATATTAGTGGTAATCCTTGCCGGATGTGCCAGTTCACCTTCTTCGAAGTTCTACCAGTTAAACTCATTACAGAACAGTACCT
>JBIOKC010000134.1:0-5300 GCA_044451425.1 Thermodesulfobacteriota bacterium | reverse complement strand
GATATAAGCATTGCTCCGAGAGGATACCGAAGACGAATGAATACGGCGTAAAAACGCTCATCTCGACGTATTCGTTTGCGGAGGGTCCGTACAAGCCCATGCTCAGCTGTCCCAAAGGGAAGCCGTGGACGAACTGTCTCGACCGGTCTTGTACCATGGACCCGATGAATCCGCTCAGCGCACTCTGCAAGTGCGATATAGTGCGCGATAAGCCGTTTTTCACCTACGGTGGCGACTGCAATACGCTTACGTGCGATATGGGATTCTGGTCGGGCGCTACTGTCGAGTCGTATATCGGCGCGAGCGACCAGTTGTATCGGAAGATGGGATTGAGAGGGATACCGGTGACGTACTGCCCTGGAATGGGACCCAAATAGCGGGACGGTCGTTACTTGACGGCATTACCGCGGAGTCTTAAGTAGATAAATGCGATCACCGCGCCTTCGATAAGTCCATCGATAAAGCCCCACGCCGCCCACGCGAACGCCCCTGCGCAGTCCTTCGGGAAGTGGATGTAGGAGTCTCTCAATGCCGCGAGGAACTCCGGCATTCCCGATCTCGAAAGCAGATAGAAAGTCACCCATACGGGCCTCACGGTGAATTCGAACGATGTTATGCCGACGCCATACGCGGTGCGCGTGATGGCGAGAAGTCCTGACGATATTCCGAGCATGATACCGGACGCTAAGCCGAAGTAGACGGCCTTCCTGAGCGCACTTTTGTCTTTGTTTCCCGCGAAAGCGTTATATATGATCGCTATGATCGAACCGCTCGTAAAGCCGTCCACAAACGAAATGGCGAGGCAGGAGGCTACGTGGATGGGGGTTATGTGCAGACCGGTCTCTGCAAAAAACGCGACACCGCTTACGTGTGATGCGAGGCCGAGGGCGTCTGCCAGGAGGAGTTCCGCGCATGTGAGCGTCCTGAAGTCGAGCTCCACCCACGCCATCCTGTAGCCCGTGAGTATTGAGGCCGCGATAAGCACAAGGGAGACGAGCGCCCATAGAACGCCCGCGTATATTCCGAACCGTAGTGTCTTCATCGATTCAACATCTTACATGAGGAGCGCGGGGGAGGTAAGGCGGATGGGAGGGAGATTCGGCCTGCCAGTCTTCGCGCTCGTACCCGCGTCTCTATAGTAGTGAGAAGGAAGCTTAGATATAAGGATAATAAGTAGCTGAAGCGGAACTCCTTCTGTGGCCTCCCTCCTTTCCGCACGGCGCGTGAGAGGGGGGTGGAATGGAAGGATGAACCCGAATCCCCCCGTAGACCGGCCGAATAGTTTAATCCTGTCTGAGCGGTCTATATTTACTGCGAAGCCCGACTGTAATACAATCAAAGGACCGCAGGAGGATGATATGGATCTGCATTGAAGAGTCTCATCTTTTTATTGCATTGCATTCCTGTTTCTGCTCATACCTGCTTCCGCCTTCGGAGTGACTGTCACGAATACTAACGATTCCGGGCCGGGCTCGCTGAGCTAGGCGATACTGGACACGCCGTCCGGGGGAACGGTGAACTTCGCGCCGTCTCTCGCCGACGGCACGATTACGTTTCAGTCGATGATTTTCATAGATAAGGATGTAACGATCCAGGGTCCGGGCGCTGACGAACTGACATTTAGCGGAGGGAACGCAACAGGATTATTCCTGATTTTAGGGCCCGCAACGTTCTTCGGCTTATCCGGCCTCACGATAAATCGTGGGAACAGTGTCGACACGTTCGGGGGCGCGATCAGTCTTATCGGGAACATTAATATGGAGATTAAAAGGTGTGTATTCGATTCAAACGGCGTAGTATTGTCCACTCCGCAAGGGGGGGGCAATTTTTATTGTGGGTGACGGCGCAAGCGATGTAATCATCGAGGACTCGACGTTCAGCGGCAATTTCGTCGAGGGAGAGTCTCTGGCATTCGCGGGCGCAATATTCATAAGCGGGTCGGGGACGAATCTCGAGATAGCGAGGTGTACGTTCAATAATAATAGAGCTGTTACCGGCAACGGGGGAGCGGCGCTCGGGGGCGCTATTGCCAACCTGGCTTCCGGTATAACTGTGACGGTGACGAACAGCACGTTTTCGGGAAACAGTGCTCTTTGCGGCAATGACGGCATCGGCGCAGGCGGCGCGATATCTTTCAATTACAATGAATCGGGCGGGGAATCGAGCCTCGTATTGAATAACGACACGTTCAGCGGCAACTCCGCTTCGTGCGGCTCGAATTGCACCGCTGCAGGAGATACGGTCGCCGTAGACAATAACCCGCGTGTAAAGCTCTACAGCTCCGTTATAACCTACGACTCGGGTAACGGGAACTGCGGGGCAGTAAAATGGCCATTTAATATCACCTCGCTCGGATACAACATTACGGACGACCATACGTGCATTAACGGCTCCGTTACTGGAGACAGGCTGGATACCGATCCCAGGCTCGACCCGGCGGGGCTGAAAGACAACGGGGGGCCTACGGAGACGATAGCCATATCCAAGTCGAGCGCGACGTTCGACACGGGAGACCCGGTGTGCCCGCCCCCGCCGTCGACTGACCAGAGGGGGATCAAGCGGCCCCAGGCGGCTGCGTGCGACGTAGGGGCTTATGAACTGATTCTCCGCAATATTCCCGCACTGGGCGAGTGAGGAATGATCGCGGCCGCGGCGGGGTTGGGATTGATAGGGGTGTTCTTTGCCGTGAGGAAGAGAAGGACAGAGGGGATATAGGTAGGATATATGGGATATTAATGCGAGATTGCCACGATCTGCTTGGCTAAGCTCGTAATGAAAAAAAGAGAAAAAGATAATGTTTTCTTATCCTCGATGAAAAGAAGCACACACATTGTGTGTTTTATGAGAATACAGTTAAAAACAGACTAGTTAGGGTAAGATGTTCTAATTCAGTTCAATCCCTGCAAGAAATAGATAAGGCAAAGTAATTTCTGCTTTCTCTTGATACAAAGAAGCAAAAATCATCCGACAGCACAGAATTTGGCTGAAAACAGACTATCTCGACTAAAATCTTTTAATTCCACCCATACCCTCCCCTTTAGAAGGGGGAGGGGAATTAACATGAGGGTGCTTGCCCGTCTGAGGTTCTGCGCATGTCGGGGGAAGAAAAGGCCGGAAGTTGAACCGGGCGGATGAGTGGAATGAGCAGGCGCGGTTTACATACGGCGGTGGAGTAACGAACCAATCGTAAGAACACACGACTTGAGCGTGCACATAATTTAATACCTGCATGCACATAATATAGGCAATTTTGCTGTTTCTTCATAAATATTTCGCATTTGCTAATATACATAAAACTTCGAAAACCAATAAAAATCCACTAAATTCCCTTTAATTACAACATTGGCATGATTATTGCTATTTGTATAACCGTAGGCATTTGAGTTAAAATATATGCAAGTGCGTACAAACTTAAGAGAGGCGGTATCAGGTTAAAAGAGGGAAATGGGTCGGGATATCAGATTACACTCATGGAGGAGGAAAGACGATGAATAACCAAGCGTGACAAGCTCGATAAAGGCGGCATTCAATCTCGGAGTACTCATGAGGCGGAACGAGCCCGCGAAGGACGTATTCGAAGCAGGGCGCACCCTCAAGGAAACCATATACCTTAACCTTCGCCGGCCTGACGAGGGGACATGTCCGCAACAGGTTATAGACGCGAACGTAAACTACCTCACGGACATCGCCATTCTGGGGTTCCTGATGTCGGGAGTTTGCTCCTACGATCCCGAGATCAAGGAAAGAATCCCGCAGCTCATCGAGAATAAGCTCGTAAGCGATAACTACCTCGACGAGCCCGGAGACTACGAAGGGGATGTCGCGGAAAAAGAGGAAAAGCTATACTACGCAAAACTCAAGGCAATAGGAATGAACTGATGCGGCACACGAACATTATCTCAATTCTTCATTACCTCCTTATGTGGATGTAGCCGGAGACAGGAAAAGACGGGTATTCCCGTCTCCGGCTATTTGTTTCGGGAAACGACGATGCCGGTCAAGACTACTTACGCAACTAATAAGCTCTAGCAACTTTAGCCTAGCCCCGGGTCACCCCCCTGTCTCTCAATGACCCGGGGCATCTCTAAAGTAGTCGTTCGAAGCTTGGGGGCGCGGGGGGGGTGAATAACGATGACAGGAAAGGAAAAATACATGTTAAAATAAAGGAATGGTTATGTATTACAAGGATTATGACACAGAAGGGTTTTTCGATGAATACTTCCAGGCGGACGGGAGCCCGCGGCAGGGAGCGACCGTGCTTCTGAAGAGGCTCGAGGATTTGCCCGGCGGGGAGCTGTTTAGGCGTCAGAAGGCGACGGAGGCGAGGCTCTTTCAAATGGGCGTTACCTTCACCGTCTACGGCGAAGAGGAGGGGACGGAGAGGATATTCCCTTTCGATATAATCCCGAGGGTTATCGAAGCGCGCGAATGGAACGTGCTCGAAAAGGGGCTTAAACAGAGGATATATGCCCTGAACCTCTTCATAGGCGACATATATAACGATAAGAAGATTCTCAAGGACGGAGTCGTTCCGGAGGAGCTGCTGCGGACCAGCAAGTGCTACAGGCCTCAGTGTGAAGGGTTCAAGCCGCCCAGGGGAATCTGGTGCCATATTTCCGGGACCGACCTGGTAAGAGGAGGGGACGGCGTTTACTACGTGCTCGAGGACAATCTCAGATGCCCTTCCGGGGTATCGTACGTGCTGGAGAACAGGGAAGTACTGAAGCGTACTTTCCCGAAGTTATTCGAAGACCTCAGGATAAGGCCCGTCGACGGCTATCCGTACAGGCTCCGCGAGATGCTCCAGTACATGGCTCCGGACGGGATGCAATCACCCACGGTCGTGCTCCTCACTCCGGGTATTTATAATTCCGCCTACTTCGAGCACTCGTTCCTGGCGCAGCAGATGGGGATAGAGCTCGTCGAGGGCGGCGACCTCGTCGTTACGGACGGGTACGTCTACATGAAGACGACAAAGGGGCTCAGCAAGGTGGACGTTATATACAGACGGATCGACGACGATTTCATCGACCCGCTCGCGTTCAGAAAGGACTCGCTCTTGGGCGTGCAGGGGATAATGGATGTATATAAATCGGGGCGCGTAGCACTTGTAAACGCCATAGGGACGGGCATAGCGGACGATAAGATTATTTACGCCTACGTCCCCGGGATAATAAAATATTACACGGGGGAAGACCCGATACTGCCGAACGTACCGACTTACGTGTGCTGGGAAGAGCTGGACAGGAAGTACGTTCTCGAAAATCTCGAAAGCCTCGTCGTAAAGCCGGCAAACGAAT
>JBIOKC010000133.1:0-5332 GCA_044451425.1 Thermodesulfobacteriota bacterium | reverse complement strand
CCTCGGGCTCGTGGGCGGGCTGCTCAAAGTGGATTTGATATCGGGCGACGTGATTAACGGAACGGATAACCCTATCGTACTGACCGACCTCAATTCGCTGAATTTAACCGCGGATGTCGCTATAAAGAATAACCTGCTCTTCGCCACGCTCTTCGACACGGACCAGATAGCCGTAGTCGACACGGATACGGACGAGGTGAATCCGTTCCCGTATATCGCCCCTTTCCCAGCAGGAATGAGGGCGTTCGATCCGGGCTCGAAATTCTTCGACGGTGTGCAGTCCCTCGCAATTAGACCGGGGAAGACTGGGGTCGACTTCGCGGGGCCGAATATATTTTTCACTACCGGTATAAGCGAGCAGCTGGGTTCGGTGGATGCAACTCTCGGCTTATCGGAATAAGCATGTTTGCATAAATATCCAAAGCCGTTAATGATAATTATACGGGGAGAAGTGAGTGGGACCACTTCTCCCGCAATTATCCGAGGGAGGCGTTAAAAATGCGTATTTGTTCATTCCTTCCGAGCACAACGGAGATACTGTACGAGCTCGGGCTCGGGGAGAGCGTGACAGGCGTGACGCATGAATGCGATTACCCACCCGAAGCGCGCGGCAAAAAGAGGGTGATCATGAGCTTCATAGACCCTGACACGCTGTCGAGCCGCGAGATAGACGAGCTCGTCAGCAGGAATGCCGCAGAAGGAAAGAGCACATACCTGATAGAAAGAGACGCCCTCAAAGAAGCCGACCCCGACCTCATACTCACGCAGGAGCTCTGCGAGGTATGCGCGGTATCGGGGAACGAGGTTTTGGAGTCCGTTCAGGTACTTGGAAGGAAGCCCGAGATACTCTCGCTCGAACCGGGAACGTTAAGCGAGATCCTGGATACTATCACTATAATAGGCGATGCTACGGGGACGAAGGAGACGGCGCGTGAAGTCACGGAGAAGCTAAAACACAGGATAGAGAAGATAACGTCTCTCTTCGGGAACGAAAGGGACCGTCCTAGGGTATTCTGCATGGAGTGGCTCGAACCGCCCTATGTCGCGGGACACTGGGTGCCGGAAATGGTCGGGATAGCCGGCGGTGAATATGGAATAGGGATGGCCGGAGAGCCGTCTTTTAAGGTCACGTGGAAAGAGATCGCCGACTACGCGCCTCAGATGCTCTTTATTATGCCTTGCGGCCACGATATAGAAAAAACACTCGGCGAGATCAATACGCTCACTGAGCACGACGAGTGGTTCTCTCTTCCTTCGACGGGCAAGGGGCAGATCTATATTTTCGACGCGAACTCCTATTTCAGCAGGCCGGGACCGAGGGTCGTCGACGGTCTTGAGATAATAGCCAAGACCATCCACCCCGAGCTTATGAAAAGCTACGAGCCGCCGCCTGATTCGGTGCTCAATCTGAGGAATTTCATGCAGTTCGAATTATTCTTGGGATAGAAATGATAAGAAGGGCTTCGATAACAATCATTATTCTCGCAATCGTTACGGCGTCGTGCCTGAAAGCAGACGCGGCCGAGAAGCCCGAGCGGATTGTTTCGCTCTCCCCGAACCTGAGCGATATTATCTACGCCCTCGGCGACTTCGATAAGGTGGTGGGTGTAACAATCTATTCGGACTTCCCTCCGCAGTCAAAAGACCTGCCGAAGGTGGGCGGGTGGATCAATCCAAACTACGAAGCGATACTAGGGCTCAAGCCGGATCTAGTCGTCTTCATGAAAGATCAGGACACAATGTTCGGAGATAATGTAAGGAAGCTCGGGCTCAAGACGCTCGTTACGAACAGCAATGACTCCGTGAAGGATATTTTTAATACGATAAACCGCATGGGGGAGGTCTTGGGCAAGAAGGAAGAGGCCGGGAATATAGTCTCCGAAATGAAGAAGAGGCTTAATAGCATAAAGGAGAGAACGGAAGGATTGGCTAAGAAGAAGGTGCTGCTGGTTGTCGGAAGGAACCCCGGAACGCTCGAGGACATATATGTCATCGGACGGAATAATTATATTAATGAGCTTATAGATATCGCCGGGGGTGAAAACGCCGTAGAGAATAAGCGGCTCTCGATAAAAATAACGAAAGAGGCCATACTGACTCTCGATCCGGACGTAATTATCGAGATAAACCACGAGAAGCTCAATAGTGAAGCGGAAATCCTGAGCACTTGGAGCACGCTCCACGAATCGAGAGCCGTAAGGAACGGTCAGGTCTATATACTGCCAAGCACGATGCTCCTTCACCCGAGTCAGCGGGTCGTCGAAGGTACGGAGGTATTGACCGATCTGCTTCATCCCGAATTGAAGGACAAATATGGAAACAATAATTGAGTGCTCCGGAGTCTCCTTTTCTTACGGCGGCGCGGATATACTCAAAGACATCGACCTCTCGCTGGGGAAGGACAGCATGCTGGGTATACTGGGAGCGAACGGAGCGGGTAAATCGACACTGCTTAAAGTACTCACGGGAATATTGAAAGCGCAGAGCGGAGACGTGCTGTTTAAAAAGAGGCCTCTATCGAGCCTCGGCAGGATGGAGATAGCGAAGAGGATCGCATACATCCCTCAGGACCCGGTCTTCGCTTTCCCCTTCAAGGTATACGAAGTGATACTCATGGGCAGGGCTCCCTATATAGGCAGTTTCGAATTCGAGAGAGAGACGGACAGGGAGACCGCCGACCGGGCAATGGATACAGTCGGCATCTCTCACTTAAAAGACAGACTTATCACGGAAACATCCTCGGGGGAAAGGCAACTGGCATCGATTGCGAGAGCGCTTGTGCAGGAACCCGAGGTCATGATACTGGACGAGCCCGCCACTTTTCTCGACATAAGGCACAGGAGCGAAATCATGAAACTGCTCAGGAAGCTCCGGGAGGAGCGCGGGATACTCATTATTGCGGCAACGCACGACATATTTACCGCCCTCTATTACTTCGACGAAATAGTTCTGATAAAAGACGGCCGCGTGTTTGCGGACGGAAAAACGGATGAAGTTATCAACCGGGAGAACCTGAGCTCGCTTTACGGAATGGAAGTCTCGGTCAAGAGAGAAGGAGGAAAAGTATTCGTCTACCCAGGCGACTGATCGAGACGGGAAATCGAAAGTTAAATCTCTCCGATACAGCATATGATTGCCAAAAAGAAATTCCTTATTTCTATTAATCTTTTATCTTTACTATGGCTCATAATAGCCTCGGTCAGTGTTTTATCGGGCACGTATGAGACGAATCCCCTCGCTTTGCTTTTTAAAGGGGACGAGCTCGCGAACACTATCTTTTTCAAAATCCGGATACCGAGGGTGCTCATGGCAACGGTCGCCGGCGGTACGCTTGGCATGTGCGGTGCCGCCCTCCAGGCGCTTTTCAGGAACCCCCTCGCATCGCCTTTTACGCTCGGCATTTCGGGAGGCGCGTCCCTTGGGGCGCTTATAGGCATAAGGCTCGGACTCGCGGCCGGTCTTCTCGGTTTTTCGATGGTCTCGATTCTCGCATTCCTATTCTCGCTATTCACAATGATATTTGTCTACACAATATCGAAGGTGGGAGGCGTAGTGGCCACCGGACGGCTGCTCCTGGCGGGCGTCGTAATGAATTTTCTCTATTCCGCTTTCGTCCTCTTTATACAGTTCTTCTCAAACTTCACCGAGTCGCTTCAGACTATGCGATGGATCATGGGGAGCCTGGATATAGTGGGGTTCGACCAGGTCTGGAAAACATTCTTATTCGTAATTCCCGGATGCATTATACTCCTCTCGATCACGAAGGACATGAATTTATTCGGCCTCGGGGACGATGTGGCATCGTCGCTCGGAGTGAACGTAAAAAAAATGCAGAACAAGATATATTTCGCGACGTCCCTGGCGGCGGGAGCGGTAATAGCGGTAACAGGACCTATAGGATTCGTAGGGCTGATAATCCCACACATCCTGAGAATGATGCTGGGGGTCGATAATAGAATCATACTCCCCTGCTCGTTTCTTCTAGGCGCTTCGTTCCTCACGGCAGCCGACACGGTTTCGAGAACGCTTATTTCTCCTGTCGAAATACCAGTGGGAATAATAACTTCTTCTGTGGGCGGTCTATTCTTCCTCTGGCTGCTTATCAAGACAAAGAAAGAAGTTATTGTATAAGTATCGAGCCGGCGTCGAAATGCTCATGTATATCTAAGAGAAAAAAATATTCACTTTTTAAATTACGTGCCGGGGGCCTTGAAAGGATCGACTTCTCCGGATGATGACCCTCCCTCCTTGGCGGACGGCGAAGGGGGTGGTGGTGGAGGCGCTGCGCTCGCGGCTGCAGATTGACTCCCCTGAGGCTGCATAAAACGCCACATAAAAAAGGCCAAACCTATAATAATCAATGTCCACATCATTTCTGAATTTCCTCCGTAATTAAATGTTCAGTATTAATTAGCGATCATAAAACCAACCACATTAGAACGAAGACCATTACTGCTTTATGATTGAGGCTGCATAAAACGCCACATAAAAAAAGCCAATCCTATAATAATCAGTGTCCACATCATTTCCAGATTACCTCCGCCGTAAAATGTTTACTATAAAAGCGATCACAAAAGCCCCCCTTAAATTAATACCACCCGCTTTGTGAGAGTCCGTAGAATTTCTCCCCCCGGATTAATTAGCTCCCACTACTTGATACTAATAAATTTCATATGCCTGTGTCAAGAAAAAAATTCGATTGAGCATTATAAATGCGCTGTTCCAATATCTATGGAATTTCTCCAGCCGATCCGGTCATATTTTGATAATAACCAAGCTTAGATATAGACTTAAACCCGTAATTAAGGAGGGTATCTTGTTATCGATATTACTCAAGCCTTTCCTGAATAAGAGTAAAAGTATCGACGATAACCCGAAAATTCATCCCGATACAGAGTTTTCGTTATCGTTATTCGAATCGGGCTGCTATTTCGCACGTACAGGAGAAAAAACGGCACTGATAATAAAAAGTACGAGAGACGATATTAACATTATGAAGGAATTCCTGGCGATTACAGTCGATTTTGAGTTAATCGAAAGACCCGAGTTCCCTTCACTAGCATTCTATATCAATATAGATACAAAGAGAGAAAGAACGTTCCGTTTTGGATATTTTTTCAGCACCGAGTCAGCGGATGAAGTGAATATCCTGGGAAATATGAGCAGGAAAAAACGCTTCGATATACTTTTGTATGACTCAGTTGTCGAGTACGTTATTCACACAGAGATTTCTGAAGAACAAGCCGCTGGACTAAAGACTTTATTAAACCGGGTTAGAGCGTAGTTTGACAAACACACCTCTTCCCTGATAATATTCCCACCGAGTAAGATT
>JBIOKC010000132.1:0-5376 GCA_044451425.1 Thermodesulfobacteriota bacterium | reverse complement strand
TCCTTCAGGAGCCATATTCACGTAGGGATAACACGCTATATCCGCGATGGTATAAATGCCGGCCAGAAAATCCTGACGTTCCAGATGACTATCAAGAATCCTTAGTACGAAATTGCCCTGCGTCCGCAGCTCGTTCAGCCGTTTCTCATCTCTCTCGGCAGGGCTCAGAAATTTCGTAAAGTACCTGGCGACGGCGAGGCTAGGATCCACGGACGTTTTTCCGAAAAATAGCCACTGAGCCATGGCGCCGAAAGTTTCCAGCTCTTCAGGGTAAAGCCGGTTGGGAGAGAATTTTTTGCCGAGATAAAGGAGTATGGCATTCGATTCCCACATATGGAAATTCCCGTCGATAAGCACCGGTATCTTCTTATTCGGGTTTAGAGACTGATACTCGCCCCTGTGCTGCTCTCCCTTGAAAATGTCGAGGTACTCCCTCTCGTATTCGGCCCCCAGCTGGTTAAGCGCAAGCCTTACTTTATAACAATTGCCCGAAAGTGGATGGTCATACAGTTTCAGCATCGTCAGTCATCCAGATATTTTTGAAATTTATCCGTGAACCTCTCCTTCCCCATGACTCTCAACGTCACTTCCCGCTTCGGAATAATATAATCAACCCTGCTCCTCGTGCAAACCTTGTTCTCATCGTATATAAATACGTCTACCGCGACTATACGCCCGGATTCTTCCGCTATCCACCCCCTCACCTCCAGCTCCGATCTGGTCCCCACGGGCCTCAGAAACTCCATAACGATATTTGAGGTCAGGGCGATTTTTTTCAATTTATCGAACATTGTCCAGAACGCGACTTCATCGACAAGCGCGCACTGAATGCCCCCGTGAAGTATCTCGGGAAACCCCTCAAAGTGCTTTTCAGGCCTAATCCGCGTGAAGACCTCGCCCTTTTCATCGTCCGCAAAGAATTTAAGGCGCAGTCCGTGTTTGTTGCGGGGGTCACAGGCGAAACATCCGTACCCGGGGAAATCGAGGAATATGTTTTCAATCTCGCGGATCATCGGAGGGTCCATGCCAGGGATAGAAAGAAACGATTCAACTTGGGCTAATCCCTTTCCACAACTTTTGCTACGGCGGCCACTTTCTCATCCGGCTCCAGATCGATCAGCTTCACGCCCTGAGTCCCCCTTCCGAATATGCTTATCTCGGAAGCGATCATCCTGATCACTTTCCCGCCGTGTGTAGTTATGATCATAATCTGTGTATCGTTGGTCACCTGGAACGCCCCTACTACCCTGCCGTTCTTACCCGTGGTCTTGATGGTGATTACGCCCTTACCGCCCCTCCCCGTCACCCTGTACTCAGACACGAGAGTCCTTTTGCCGTAGCCCATCTCCGTAACGGTAAGGACCTGCGCATCGGGGTTTTCTATCACCTCAAGGCTCACGACCTGATCGCCATTGTCGAGCCTTATCCCGATTACACCCGTAGCCGTCCTCCCCATATCCCTGACTTCGTCTTCTTCGAACCTTATAGCCTGGCCGAAATGAGTCGTAATGAGTATCTCATCGCTCCCGCTTGTTAGCTTGGCTTCAATCAGCTCGTCGTCCTCTCTGATATTAAGAGCGATGATACCGCCGACACGTGGGTTGGAATAGGCCATCAGCTTCGTTTTCTTAACGACCCCCTTCTTCGTGGCCATGATGATGTACTGGTTTTCCTTAAACACCCTCACAGGGAGCACCGCCGCGACTTTCTCGTCATCCGACAGGCTCAGGAGATTGACGAGCGCTTTCCCTCTGGCAGTCGGGCCGGCTTCGGGTATCTCGTGCACCTTTATCCAGTAACACCTGCCGAGGTTCGTGAAGAAGAGAACATAGTTGTGCTTCGATGCAATGAAGAGGGTCACCACGAAATCGAGTTCCTTCGTCGTCATCCCCGTCCTTCCTTTGCCCCCCCTCCTCTGACTCCTGTAAATACTTAGAGGGGTCGTCTTTACGTAGCTGTCGTGCGTGATAGTAACGACCATATCCTCATCGGCTATGAGGTCTTCTATGGAAATCTCCTCCGAGCTCTCCAATATCTCAGTTCTCCTCTCGTCCCCGTACTTCTCTCTTATTTCTTTCAATTCGTCGGTGACTATCTCGAGTATCAAGTGCTCGTACTCGAGTATCTCCTTCAAACGCTTTACCGTGTTGATGAGCTCTTTCCTTTCCTCGATAATCTTGTCCCTCTCGAGTGCGGTCAGGCGCTGAAGCCTCATGTCGAGTATCGCCTGCGACTGTGGCTCGGAGAGCCCGAGTTTCTGCATCAGTCCTTCTTTCGCATCCACAGGGCTCGCGGACTTGCGGATGAGCGCTATAACCTCGTCCAGGTGGTCAAGAGCTATCTTGAGACCTTCCAGTATGTGCAGTCTCTCCTCGGCTTTACCTAGCTCAAACTGTGTGCGCCTGATCACGACCTCTTTTCTGTGCTCTATAAAGTGGCTTATCGTTTCCTTTAGCGAAAGCACGCGCGGCTGGTTTCTGACGAGCGCCAGCATGATGATTCCGAAAGAAGTGTCCATCTGCGTGTGTTTGTAGAGTTGGTTCAATACGACGTCAGCAATGTCGCCCCTTTTTATCTCTACGACTATCCTAATGCCCTCTCTATCCGACTCGTCCCTGATATCTGAAATACCCTTGATCTTTTCATCTTTAACGAGCTCCGCTATGCGCGCTCGATCAGCTTTACCTTATTGATCTGATAGGGAATCTCGCTGATTATGATGATTTCCTTATCTCCCTTCTTCTGCCTTTCAATTCTGGCTTTGGCTCTGATCCTGATTATTCCCCTGCCCGTCTCGTAAGCCTCCCTTATCGGGCTCCTGCCTGTAATGAAACCGCCTGTAGGGAAATCGGGCCCCGGAAGGTGCTCCATCAGCTCGTCGAGCGTTATATCGGGATTCGCGGCCTGCGCAACGATCGCGTCTATGAGCTCGCTTAGGTTATGAGGAGGGATATTGGTGGACATTCCAACGGCTATACCCGAAGAGCCGTTCAAGAGCAGGTTCGGTATCTTTGCTGGGAGCACCAGCGGCTCTTTCTCGCCGCCGTCGTAATTGGGCACGAAATCCACCGTTTCCTTATCGAGGTCGGCCAGCATCTCGCTGGCTATTCTGTCGAGCCTAACTTCCGTGTATCTCATCGCAGCAGGCGGGTCCCCGTCTATTGAGCCGAAATTCCCCTGCCCGTCGACGAGCGTATAACGCATGGAAAAGTCCTGCGCCATCCTGACGAGCGCGTCGTAGATGGCCGCGTCACCGTGGGGATGGTATTTACCCATGACGTCCCCAACTATCCTGGCTGATTTCTTATACGGCCTGTTCCACTGGTTTCCGGCCTCCTCCATCCCGTAGAGTATCCGCCTGTGCACGGGCTTGAGACCGTCCCTCACATCCGGGAGAGCGCGCCCTATGATCACACTCATCGAATAACTGAGATAGGACTCCTTCATCTCGTCTTCGATGTTTACAGGCAGTATTCGTGACGGCATCGTCATTTATTCAAGGCCTCCTAAATGTCTATAAATATTGGCTATTAAGGTTATATGAGCGAACGCAAAGAGTCAATCGATTTGCGGCTGGAAATATCCATAAGGTACGTTAGTTTGTAGAGAGTCCGAAAAAAAACGGATGAATCGGGCGACTTGCGGTTAAACGCTATTCCATACCGTAGAATGTTATAAATGAAAAAAATATTCCGCAGCGTAATAACATTTTCTCTGAAAGCACTCCTGTTTATTATAATCCTGACAGTCGGCTGGGTGTTCCTCTACCGTTATGTAAATCCACCTCTGACGCCCCTCATGGTCATCGGATACTTCGGGGAAGCGAAAACAATAAAAAAGAAGTGGCGAGACTATAAGAATATCTCCGATTATATGAAACTCGCCGTGATCGCAGGAGAAGACCAGAAGTTCCCGATGCACGACGGGTTCGACATAGAGTCGATAAAAGACGCAATTGACGAAAAAGTAAGCGGAGAAAGGCTAAGGGGGGCGAGCACTATAAGCCAGCAGACAGCGAAAAATCTCTTCCTCTGGCCCTCGAGGACCTGGATGAGAAAGGGAGCCGAGGCGTATTTCACGTTTCTCATTGAAAAGATGTGGAGCAAAAAAAGGATATTGGAACTCTATTTAAACGTTATAGAGACGGGGAAAGGTGTATACGGCGTTGAGAAAGCGGGCGAGATCTATTTCGGAAAATCCGCCGGGTATCTCAATAAATCGGAATCCGCGCTCATAGCCGCCGTGCTTCCCAACCCGAGCCAGATGTCCCCGTCAAAACCCTCAACCTACATACGCGAGAGACAGGTCTGGATAATGACGCAGATGGACAATCTGGGAATCGGTTACCTGAATAAGATCAAATAATTGTTCGAAAGATACCGATATACCGCGACCGCGGAAAAAAATCAGCCGGTTATAAACCTCCGTCTCATGATTGACACGATAATAGCGCAGGTGTAAAACAATAATGCATCGCTATATAAAAAAGGTGAATGAAAATGACAGAAGAGACGGTACTTATAACAGGGGCATCTTCGGGCATAGGCCTTGAGCTCGCGAGACTCTTTGCAGCCGACAATTCGAACCTCGTGCTTGTAGCCCGGAGGGAAGACAGGCTCAGAGCGCTCGCGGACGAGCTTAAATCCGAATTCGGCGTTGACGTTTTTATTCTGCCGAAGGATCTTTCACAAAAAAACGCCCCGAAAGAGATTTTCGATACGCTCGGGAAAGAAGGCATACAGATAGACGTAGTCGTGAATAACGCGGGATTCGGCTCGCGCGGCTCCGTAGCCGACCTCGACACGGACATGCAGATTGACATGATCCAGGTGAACGCGGTCGCGCTCACTCATTTAACGAGACTCTTTCTGCCGGGCATAATCGAGAGGGGACGAGGAGGCATACTCAACGTCGGCTCTCTCGCGGGGTTCCAGCCCGGACCCAACCTAGCTGTATATTATGCCACCAAGGCCTATGTGCTTTCATTCACGGAGGCGCTTGCAGAAGAAATTAAAAACCCGAATATAAAAATCACATGCCTCGCTCCGGGTCCAGTCAGAACCGAGTTCGGATCAAAGTCGGAGCTCGACGACTCGCTTCTATTCAAGCTGAGCCTGATGGACGTCGAGCCGGTGGTGAAAACGGGCTACGAGGGATTCAGGAACGGGAAGGTCATAGTGATCCCCGGTTATAAACAGAAAATAATTCTGTTCCTATTGAGATTCACTCCCAGGTTCCTAGTGAGAAAGATAGCAAAAGCTCTCAATTCGTAAATATCCGACAACCGCCCCGTATCTCACGACTTGAATTTATCGATTTCACTCGTAATGTTGCTGTGATATAATTAGAATATGTATCAATGAGTATTAGTTACAT
>JBIOKC010000131.1:0-5390 GCA_044451425.1 Thermodesulfobacteriota bacterium | reverse complement strand
GGTATCATGCATTCATCTTTCTTCCCGAACCATCTGTACCTGTGCCTCGCTATGAAATCGTAAACGGCGTCCCTTATAGGCGCGGGGACAATTATGAAGGCGTATAGGAGTGCGTGAATTCCGCCAAGGAGCTTCTGCACCCTGAGCCCTGCCTCCGATCTAGTATAGAGCTTCCTGTTCTCAATCAAGACGAATGAATCGAGGTTCGTCGCTGGGTAATTAAATTGCCCGAGGATTCTTTCAGCCACCGCGGATTGAAAGGGAGCAAATCTGAACATACCGCGCGGGTCCCCTTTGATGATGAAGTTGACCATTCCGCAGCAGTAATTGCATACCCCGTCAAATATTATAAGTGGGTGTTCTGTATCCTTATCACTCACGCAAATCTCTTCTCGCGAGAAGCCAAAACAATATTATACGGCGGCACACATATCTATTTCTGTTTCTCGACCGGCGGCGTCTCGTCGGTCTTTTTTTCGGGCAGCACGATATACCACTGACCTTTATATTGGCCAATAAAATTCGTCATAACGCGCACTTTGGCATTAGTTTTAGTCTCCACTCCCTTATCATCTTTCTCGGGAAGCTCCACCTCTGTTGTCATGTCAAGTATATCAGTAGGCGCTATAGGAAAATAATACGTACTTTTCTCGGTTGTGAAGGTTTGCTTAGCTTTATTATACTCGGATACCTGATCCAGAGACACAACCGTAAATTCCGAAGTCTCCGGAATCTGAATGGTAAGCATATTATTTATTATCTTGTCTAGCTGACCATTAATTTTTTCATTAGCAATAAACATGGGATGAATAAGTGATTTAAGCGCGTCCTTATTCTTGGCCTTGATGCCTTCGAGTAGTTTGTTCCCAAGAACCTGTGGAGTGTCAGCTCCGCTCTGCGCCCCTGCTGGAATGACACGGGCCGTGAGCATAACCGCTGCTGCCAATATCCATAAAGCCGCCGTGTAAATATAATTTGTCTTCAAATTTTTCCTCCGCAATAAATTATTTTAGTATCGATAGAATACTGATTACCGAAATCCACGCGTCACTGCCTCGCCTTCGAAAGCAGCCTCAGGAACTCGATGTAAAGCCATATTAGCGTTACCATTAATCCGAACGCGCCATACCATTCCATGTACCCGGGGGCTCCCTGGTTCGCACCCTGCTCGATGAAATCGAAATCGAGTACGAGATTAAGCGCGGCGATTACCACTACGAACAGGCTGAAGAGTATCCCGAACGTACCTCCCGAGTATATGAACGGTACTTTCACGCCGAAAAATCCTATTACCATAGAAACCAGATAAACGACGAATATCGCTCCTGTCGCGGCTACCACTCCGAGCCTGAACTTCTCGGTAACCTTTATAAGACCCGACCTATACGCTACTAGCATCGTCAAGAGGGTGCCGAATGTAAGCGCTACGGCCTGAAACACTACTCCCTTCAGCTGCAGCTCCGCATACGCGGAAATACCGCCTAACGCGAGACCCTCCAGGACTGCGTATAAAGGAGCAGTATAAGGCGCCCAGGTCTTCTTGAATATAGTAACCATGGCGAAAACCATCCCGCCGATGAGCCCGCCGTACATCCAGACGGTGACCGCCTGCATACCAGACTTCGCGAACATATCCCAGACCCATAGGGCCGGGACGACAACGAGTACGAGCAGTATAAGGGTCTTGTTTATAGTGCCGTTGATGGTCATTGCGCCGGCGCCGGTGATGTCGGGAGAGAGCCCGTCGAAAGTCTTTTCTCCCAATGCCGGATTTGAGCTTTTTATCATTTATCATGTACCTCCGATTAGTTGTATCAATATTAACTTACCATGGGGAAAAGTATATCACCTGGTGCAAGGTCCTGCAGCGATCATGCACAATGCCGCTTACTGAAATGTCGGCAGCAAGAGACGCTAGGCCTCTTTGACACATTCTCTGGTGTTGATTACGGTTTGCAATGATTTAACTGCGATTCCCATCATTTGAAAAAATAATTGTCACATATGACGATATTTGCGTTTACGTCTATAGGGAGACGGATATTCGATTAATAATATCTAATGATTGATCATGCATAAAGCGGTTTTTAATGGCACGCATTTTGAATACTCATTCTGGAACTCAATTAAACCGTGATGCGGCATATTATTTAGCGGAGATACGAATATTAGCAGCGCAAAGGTCTTAATCGTTGAAGACAGGGAAGATTTATCGGCATCCATAAAGACCCAGCTTCAATCAGCCGGATATCAAGTTCTGCCCGTATTATCCTCAGGTGATGAAGCGGTCAGGATAGCTGAAAGCTCGAGACCCGACATAGTTCCGATTGATTTAGAAATTGGCGGCACTCCAGACGGCATAGAATCCGGAGACAGAATATCCGAAACTCTCGGGATACCCGTTATTTTTCTCGCGGGTTATGCTGATGATAAAGCTTTGAACAGGGCAAAAACCAAAAAACCGTCGGGTTATCTCGTTAAGCCCTTCAACCAAGCGGAGCTTAAGGCAGTGATAGAGATAGCGCTCTATAAGCACCGGCCGGAATCTTGTGCCGATTCAGACACGAAGGATAGGGACGGATTCTCCGGCGCTCACGAAGCTGAGACATCGGTAACGCGCTTTGATCGCTCATATCCTGTAGAAGCCTACCGGCAAAATGAAACTTCAAACACGGGATCAACTCAGGAGCTAAAAGAATTAAAGATCGAGTCGCTAAACAGAAGCTTGAGCCAGATGTACGCAAACGAAGAATCCGTCCTGCTCGCCGAGGAAGACCCGGCTCGGTCGGACAACAATTACGATCCCAGTATCGAGTTCGAGAGCGAATGATTTTGCAGGTCTATTGAATCGGCGACTTTCACTGCCGCATCATATGCTCAGGGAAACTAAGAAACCGACGAACGAATCTCAATCGGATTGTCTTCTGCGTACAATCTGCCCTGATAAGTACCCCTTATTTCGAGCTCTCCTTCTATACCCCTTATAATTTCGATGTGTGATCTGTTCCAGCCCGGGGCGATAAGCAGGCTCCGCGGCGTGTCCGTAAAAAAGCGCTCGACTACTATCTTCGGCGAGAGCTTCTCAAGAAAACGCACGATAAAATCCAGATACTCCTCGTATGCAAAAAGCGGAAAGGGGTTTTCCCTGTACATCCTGGCGAGCGGAGTGTTTTTTACTATGTGGAGGTTGTGAATTTTGAGGCAGTCTATCGGAAGCGATGATACCTCGTCCGCCGTCGCGAGCATTTCCTCTTTCGTCTCAGTCGGCATGCCTAGTATGATGTGAGCGCCCAGCTCGAAACCCCTGCCCTTCGACAATTCAATCGCGTCGAGAACCGAGCCGTAGTCATGCCCTCTGTTCATGAATTCGAGCGACTTGTCGTATACGGACTCTATGCCGTATTCGAGGGATACGTAACATTCTTTAGCGAGCCTCTCGAACAGGTCTATCTTCTCCTCGTCTATGCAGTCGGACCTGGTGCCCACGGCGATGCCGACTACGCCATCGTACCTGAGCGCCTCCCTGTACATCGCTTCGAGCTTTCCTGCTTCGTCGTACGTGTTGGTGTACGCCTGGAAATATACGATGAACTTCTCCGCCTTGAACCTCTTGCTCAGATACTCCATGCCGCGCGTGAGCTGATCGTGCATGGAATAGCGGGCACGGGCGTAAGGGGGGACGAAGCTGTCGTTGTTGCAGTAAACGCAGCCGCCGCGGGCGACGCTCCCGTCCCTGTTCGGGCACGTGAATCCCATATCGACCGAGACTTTGTTTACCCTGCACCCGAATCTTTCTTTCAAGTAATCATGATATGAGTTGTAGCATTTGCGCATAATTTCCTCCCGATATTATACAGGGTATGGAAGGTATAAAGAACAACGGGATCGAGCCAGCACAACCAGTTCCCCAAAACTACTCCGGAAGGAGTCAGATAGTGTACCGATTACGGAAATTGTACGGGGAGTAAGGTCAACCAATATCCCTTTAGAATATACTCTGGAGCGATATGCTATAAGGCTATTATATAAAGTTGATCACTTGGAATTGACCGTGAGATGTTACATCCCGATTGAAACACAAAAAGAAGTTTCCGCGAAATCCGCCTGCCTTATACCCCCGCGAAGGCGGCGAAAGTGACAGCAAGTTTCATATTACCCTGCCGGGAGCTAAATTTTCCCCTTTGCAAAGGGGGATTCAGGGGGATTTAAAACAAAAGAAAGGAAAATCCACCCTAACCGATTTGAACTTTAGCAACGTTCAGCCAGAAGTTGATTTACTTTGGTGCCTTTGTTGTCATGGCGTCCGAATGCTTACTTGCTCGCATTCGTTCTTTACGAAAGGAGGGAATTACAAAAAGAATCCGCCAACCTGCCATGTCCGCAGGGGCATAAGGGCAGCGAGCCTGCGGAAACTACAATAAAAAAAGATGAAATGCCCGGTCGTGGCCGTGAATAACAGGAATATTAAAATACCCCCTCACCCTGACCCTCTCCCTCGCTGGGGAGAGGGAATTAAAAAAGCAACAACAAGATTGCTGCGCTACGCTCGCAATAACAAAACTAATAAACGTCCTTCGACAGGCTCAGGACGAACGGGGGCGGCGAGTCGCCGTTGACATAAGGGAGCGTAGGGTAAGCTAAGGAGTGACGGAAGGATCGTATATGAGCGCAGATCCTGCGCCCATCAGACAATCCCCGCGGAGGGGCAGAGGTGGCTTATGGCGCACTCGTCACAACGGGGCTTCCTCGCGAAACAGACCGTACGGCCGTGATCCCCGAGCGCGTTCGAGAAGAACGTCCATTTCTTCTCGGGAATCAGCGCCCTTAGATCGAACTCAATTTTAGTCGGGTCGGTGTGTGAAGTGAGCTTGAGCCTTCTTGAGAGCCTCATAATATGCGTATCGACGATTATCCCCGGTACGCCGAAGTAATTCCCGAGCACGACGTTTGCCGTCTTCCTCCCCACACCTGAAAGCTTCGTGAGCTTTTCCATCGAAGCCGGAACCTCTCCCCCATACTCGACGACGAGCGCTTTGGCGCAGCTCAAAATTGATTTCGCTTTAGCCCTGAAAAACCCGCATGAATGTATCTCGTCCTCAAGCTCCGCCCTGTCCGCCCGCGCGAAATGGGAGGCGGTCGGGTATTTTACGAACAGATACTTCGTCACCTCGTTCACCCTCTTGTCGGTGCACTGGGCCGATAAGATGCACCCGATCAGGAGCTCGAAAGCGTTCGTATAGTCGAGATGGCACCTCGCTTCCGGATATTCCTTTTCGAGTATGCGGAGTATTGAGAGCGCGCTCTTTTTCTTTTCCTCGGGACTCTCTCTCCCGCTTATTTTTCTACTCCCTTTTTCAGCCATCTTATTAGAATATAAAAAAAGGGGACAT
>JBIOKC010000130.1:0-5442 GCA_044451425.1 Thermodesulfobacteriota bacterium | reverse complement strand
GTTCCCGAGGGGACCAAATTGATAAAGCCCAACCCGTTTGTTAAAGATCTGACACCTTATGTTCCGGGAAAGCCCGTAGAGGAGCTCGAAAGGGAGCTCGGGATTAAAGGCGCGATAAAGATCGCGTCCAATGAAAATCCAGTGGGTCCTTCGCCGCTCGCATTAGAAGCGGCAAAAAACGCACTCGGCGACATTCACCGCTATCCGGACGGGGACGCGTTTTATCTGAAACACAGGCTCGCTCAAGAGCTTCATGTAAAGCCCGAGAAACTGATATTCGGTAACGGTTCGAACGACGTTCTCGACGTTGCGGCCAGAACGTTCATTTCGCCCGGCGACGAAGCGGTGATGGGCGAGTTCGCGTTCATTGTCTACCCGATAGTCACTAAAGCTGTAGGAGCCAGGGCGGTGATATCCCCGATGCCCGACTACACGCATAACCTCCGGGACATGTACTCACGCATAACAGCGAAGACTCGGGCGGTTTTCATAGCTAACCCCAACAACCCCACCGGGACAATGGTCAGAAGGGATGAGCTCAAGTGGTTTCTGGAGAAGGTCGACGAGGACATTCTGGTAGTCATAGACGAAGCCTACTTCGAATACGTTGAAGACCCCTCTTATCCCGATTCGCTGGCTTATCAGGAGCTCGGAAAATCTCTCCTTACCGTGAGGACGTTCTCCAAGATATACGGCCTTGCGGGGCTCAGGATCGGGTACGGAGTAGCCCGCGAGGAGATGGTATCCGCAATGCACAGGGCGAGGCATCCGTTCAATACGAGCTCTGTCGCTCAGGCGGCGGCATTAGCCGCGATCGACGACCGTGAGCATGTGAAAAGGTCGAGAGACGTCAACAGGGACGGTCTCCGATATCTTAGAGACGAGCTCGGCGCGCTCGGCATCCCCTACACGCCTACTTACACGAACTTCATACTCATCGATCTCGGGAGAGACCCGGTTCCCTTATATAACGCACTCCTAAGGGAGGGTGTGATCGTAAGACCCGTCGGAGGATACGGATTAAAAACACACCTCCGCGTCACAGTAGGGCTTCCGGAGGAGAACGAGAGATTTGTAAAAGCGATGAGGAAGGTGCTCAACAAATGACGAAAAAGAAGGAATTAAATAAGGTCGCGATTATCGGCCTAGGACTCATAGGCGGGTCCCTCGCAAGGGCGCTTAAGAAATCAAAGCTGGTAAAAAATGTGTTCGGTATCGATACCGATGAAAAGACAATCGAATACGCGCTCAAGAACAGACTAATAGACGAAGGATCGAGCGATCTCGCTCAAGGAATCTCACAGGCCGAGATCGTTGTAATCGCTACACACGTCGGGGCTATCGTAAAAACGGTAAAGTCCTTACTTCCCTTAGTGTCACAGGGAACGATTATCACCGATGTCGGCAGCGTCAAAGGCAATATTGTGAGAGAAATAGAGGAGATCATGCCCCCGCACACCCACTTCGTCGGAGGTCATCCTATAGCGGGCACGGAGAATTCGGGAATCAAAAACACCGACCCCGGGCTCTTTCAGGGAAAAAGGTTCATACTTACCCCAACTGAAAAAACTCCTCTCGTTGTAAAAAGCAGAGTCGCCACTTTGTGGGAACTAGTGGGGAGCGAGGTGCACGAGATGGACATCGATTTTCACGACCGTGTTTTCGGTTTCGTAAGCCACCTCCCCCACGTACTCGCATACTCTTTGGTCGATGCGTTGTTATCGGAAGACGATTCGGATACGCTCTTCAACTTTGCCGGAGGAGGACTCCGGGATTACACGAGGATTGCGGTAAGCTCTCCCGAAATGTGGTGCGAGATATTTAACGCCAATAGAGAAAATATAATTTCAGCTATCGAACACCTTAAAGCGTCACTCGGCAAGATAGAAAAGGCAATAGCCGACGAAGATCCGGACACGCTCGGGAAAATACTCTCGAATGCTTCTCATGCCAGACGGAAATATATGAAGTGAACGGAATCCCTCCACCCGGATTAACTCAATTTAAGCTTCCCTATTATATCCTCGGCAATAGATTCGGGGGCACGGGTAATATCCTCCGTTAGAACACCCTCCGGCTCTTCGAGCGCTTCGATCTGGCTTTCCAGGATTTTAACCCCCGCGAAATGCCCCTTCCTCGCATCGAGCCTCTCCCTTATCAATCCCGGGCTGCCTTTGAGATAAACGAACCTTATATCCCCGGTACCGTCTTCGAGAAATTCCCTGTACGATTTCTTGAGAGCCGAGCAGGCAATGACGGCAGGCTCATTCCGTCCCTTCATAAAATCATGGAGAGACCTCAGCCAGGGGAGTCTGTCCCGATCGGTCAAAGAAATGCCATTTGCCATCTTCTCTATATTTTCTTTCGGTTGGAAGCTATCGGCGTCATAAAACTCCCAGCCGAGCTTACAGGCGAGGAGCTTCCCGACCGTAGTCTTACCCGCACCAGTTACGCCCATTATTATCAGGATCATTCGTTCGGGAATCAGAAGGATTGTTTTAAGGTCAGGACTCGTTCTCCACAGCTATTATCCGATACCGCACTGACATGCCGTAACGAGAAGCGTAACGAGGAGAATCGAGAACAAAGTCAGGTATATGCGCACTTGATTTCCTTTTTCGAGAATTATTTTGATGCTAGAAAGAATTATACAATTAAAATCCGGCCCTCAAAATCCTTTTTCAAATTGGCATCTTCCCGCCTCTTATAACTTCCGATACAACTTCCAACCCGAGTTGTGTGAAGGGAACGGACTGAATAGCGGAAATAATTCAAATGAATTATTCCGGAGCTCAGGCGAATAAATTATTACTTTCGTTACGGCCGAATATATTCAGCCTAAATTGCACTTGCAAGCAGTAATGAATACGGTCACCAAAAGTATAGAAATCGTTATAAGATATGTACGCATGCTCTAATCCTTAGACCGACTGATATTCATAAAACTTTAGTGAAATTATACTCGCAATATTAAATTTTCAAACCGGATTTGTGGTATTGAAGTGTATGGACGGATTTGTATCGAGGGGACGCTCTAAGAGCGGCCGTGTTGTACATCCAGAGCGGACGCCAGACCTTCCTTGATCGGCTCGAGCTCGATCCTGTACGATTCGAGGTCTCTGTCATAACCTAACGGGTCCCTCTGCCATGACAAAAACCTCTCGAATATACATTTAAGATTCGAAGTAACCGCAGGAGAATCAAAAAGCCAGCTAAAATCCTCTTTGAGCGGGAAAAACAGCCTGAAAAAGAAGATCTTCCGGGTAAGGTGCCCTTCCAGAATTTCGAGATCGTCGAAATCAAGATTGATAAGATCGAACCATCCGGACCTCACCCAGCTGTAGCCACCCCCGAATGCCTTGGAAAGCTCTTTATTAAGCCCCAGCCTCTCCCCCGCTTCCCTTCCAAGCTCGGTGAAAACGTAAGCGGCTTCTCTTGTTAGGTAGTCATCATGACAGATCTTCTTTTCCATTCCTATTAGATTGCGGATTAACCCGGGGTCCTTCTCGATATAACAAGCAAAATCGAATTTTCCTATATCTCCACATAACTCAAGTGACACGGATACGTTCTCCCATTCTCTTTTCGCTATCCGATATACAGGGCTTATTTCCATTTCGATCTGATACCCTCCGGGTTTAATACCCCGTTACAAATAATAAAACATCAACCACGCATTTCCGGACGAAGACCTCACTTACGATAACTCCCGATCATGAAGAGAAGATTAATCGCATATTAATCTCCCGTTAAATGAATCCCCGAATCCATCAAGTCAATACCCGGCACAAGCTGTGTCATAGTCACCCATGACCACTCTGCATTCCGGGAAATCAAAGTCTCAATGCCCCTCCCCGCCTGGCCCGAATCGTTAAACGATTCATATTAAATTACAGATGCCCCCGTATCACCGTTAGTGGAAAACCATTAACTGGGGTTTAATGCTTTCTTAACCGACTCTTAACATTCCCGGGGTTTAATGCATGCCAGTCCCGGTCTCGAGGAGGGAGATGTTATCGATGTTGAGAGGAGAATTTATCAAAGACAGCATATTTGCGGGAGTTACCGCATTTATATTGGCTTTGACTGCGAGCCTCGTATTCGCTGCTGACACCTTAGTGATAGATGCCGGAATTCCCACTTACAAAATGACGACCGGTGTATCCGGCGAGGGTTTCACTATGGTTTTTACGATAGCCTTGCTCTTAATATTGATTGTCGTTGTTATAAACCTGTCCGTTACCTCCTCCGGGAACTGTGTGAAAAAAAACACACTACCTCGGGAGTTTAATAGGTGTTATAGTATTCTCAACCCTGAGGTATGTGACTCGGGAGGTCGAAACTGAAGTGATTATCGAGAATATAAAGCAAACGCCTGAAAGTCGTGTTCCCGACCGGATTAAAGTGCACGGGGACCCCAGATCGAGTAAGTTCTGCGTACCGGACCCAATAGTAAAGGTGAACGGAGTGAACCTTTATTACGGAGAAAAACACGCATTGAAGAATATCTACATGGACATACCGAAAAATAAGGCTACGGCGTTCATAGGGCCTTCCGGGTGCGGTAAATCCACGCTGCTCCGCTGTTTCAACCGTCTGAATGACCTGGTCGACTTAGCCCTGGTCGAAGGTGAAATTCTTATAGACGGTGACGACATCTACGATCCCAGCGTAGATATAACCGAACTCAGAAAAAATGTGGGAATGGTTTTCCAGAAATCGAACCCTTTCCCCATGTCAACATATGAAAACGTCGCGTACGGCGCGAGAATAGCCGGCGAAAATAGAAAATCCGTATTGGATGAAATAGTCGAGAAGAGTTTGAAAGCTGCCGCCCTCTGGGACGAAGTGCACGACAGACTTCGCGAAAGCGCGTTAGGGATGTCGGGCGGTCAGATGCAGAGACTCTGCATCGCGAGAGCGATAGCGGTCGAGCCGGAGGTTCTACTCATGGACGAGCCCTGCTCGGCGCTCGACCCCATAGCAACCGGCAAAATTGAAGATCTTATCACGGAGCTAAAAGGAAACTACACTATAGTGATCGTCACTCACAATATGCAGCAGGCTTCCCGTTTATCCGACTATACCGCTTTCATGTACTTGGGGGAACTCATTGAGTACGACACGACGGAAACGATATTCCTCAAACCGAAATTAAAGCAGACCGAAGATTACGTCTCGGGGAAATTCGGATAAAAAGGACCTTCATCCGACAATTAGCTCCTCTCCGTGAAATAATATTTTTATCGGATGGGAACAATGTCCAGTGAAGATAAGAAGAAAAAAATTAGGGTCATGACTAGTATAGCACGAGGAAAGTGTTATAACTATTTGTTATGACTAAGAAAAACAAGTATTCAGAACATGCAAGAATATCTGAGTTGAAATTTAGGCAGTTACTTAGACTAATTTGTGTAGATTTGAATGCAGTTCAAGTATCAC
>JBIOKC010000129.1:0-5448 GCA_044451425.1 Thermodesulfobacteriota bacterium | reverse complement strand
GTGGGCGAGGACGAAAGGATCGTGGTCGGGAAGGCAGGAGACCCCCGTTCCCAGAATTATCCTCCTTGTCAGAGGCAGCGCTTTCGCTATAAGGAGATCGGGAGCCGCTATGTTCTCCCATCCCGAGGTAAAGTGCTCCCCGATCCAGGCCTCCCTGAACCCGAGCCCGTCAAGTATAACGATCTGCTCGAGGTCTTCATCGAGCGTTTCCGTGAGGTTCGATCCCGCCGGATGAAGCGGCATCGTAAAGTAACCTATTTCCAATCGAGACTCCGTTGCACCTGGATATTCGTATGAGTTTCAGGATATTAACATATACTGTTTCCTTCTACAAAATAATATCGAGGGTGTGGGGAACGCCTTAAATTTTTTTGAAATATTAGCTCATTGCAGTATAATCTTGATGCTCTGGCAAGGATCAGATCACCATGGCAGTCATCTCTGGGCGCGCCGTAAATGTTATCCGCGAATTTCTAAAGCTCGAATCCGCAAGCGGTATTATTCTGGTCGGTGCCGCGGTTCTTGCGCTAATACTAAACAACTCGCCCCTCTCCAGCCTCTACGACCTGCTGTTAAACACCCCGGTAGAAATAAGGGTTGGCGCCCTCCAGCTGGCAAAGCCTCTACTTCTCTGGATTAACGACGGGCTCATGGCCGTGTTCTTCCTTCTTGTCGGTCTCGAAGTCAAGCGTGAGATACTGGACGGACAGCTGTCGAGCCTTTCTCAGATCGCTCTGCCCGGCATTGCCGCCATAGGCGGCATGCTGGTACCGGCCTTGATATACGTGTTTTTCAACTTCGACAACCCAGGGGCTTTAAACGGATGGGCTATCCCGGCTGCGACCGATATAGCTTTCGCGCTCGGGATAATGACGCTCCTCGGCTCCCGTGTCCCGCTCACTCTCAAACTCTTTCTCCTGACACTCGCAATTATCGACGACTTAGGCGCCATAGTAATAATAGCTATTTTCTATTCGGGGAAACTGTCCCTGATTTCCCTCGTCATAGCCGGAATAGCAATTGCGATACTCGTCGCAATGAACCTTATGGGCGTGAAGAGGATAGCGGCCTACATAATTGTAGGGGTTATACTGTGGATCTGTGTCCTGAAATCGGGTGTCCATGCTACACTCGCGGGAGTGGCCCTCGCTTTCTCCATACCAATGAGTACCAAAAACGATGAGCCCTGCCCGCTCCGTGAGCTCGAGCATACCCTTCATCCCTGGGTAGCGTTCGGTATAATGCCCGTGTTCGCTTTCGCAAATTCCGGTGTATCGCTCGAAGGAATGAGCATAAAGACCCTATTCGAGCCTATACCCGTGGGTGTCGCTCTCGGACTTTTTCTCGGCAAGCAGCTGGGAGTATATGGATTTTCAAAAATATGTATAAAGCTGGGGCTTGCGAAAATGCCTGAAGGGGCGACTTGGCTAAGTCTTTACGGAACTTCCATTCTATGCGGCATAGGTTTTACGATGAGCTTATTTATAAGCACACTGGCCTTTGATTCAGGCGGCGGTGGTGAAGGGGTGACGGCTAGGCTGGGAATACTCGCAGGATCTTTCGTCTGCGCTGTAGCAGGGTATTTGCTGCTCAGATATTCTCTTAACAGAGAAACGAGCCAAGCGAATGATGTACTATAAAATAGAGGAAATCCCAGCGGTCGATTATTGCCTGATTATCGATAACGGGTTTGCCGGATTTTTTCACAAATGAACATTCTTAACAGGGCAAAAGGGATCGTTCTTTTCATCTCCCTGCTCTACTTGACCTTTTATATTCCGATGTCGCTTACTTTTTATGCGCCGCAGTGGATGGAGCTCAACTGCAACTGGCACGAGCGCTGCAAAATCATAGGTTTCGATAACGCGTACAAAGGAATAGACGAGCTTGCCTCTTACTTCAGACACCGGGGCGATCTAGAGCGCTTCTGGACAGTAAAGGAGAAAACACACTTAAAAGAAGTGCGCGGTATGTTCGACAAGATGCTGATAGGCGGAGCAATCGCTCTTGTATTGTTAATCCTGACATACGACCGCAATCGTATCCCGCGCTACGGGTTGGTTAACGTGGCGATAATACTTTCACTACTCTTAGTGCTCCCATTTTTCACGACGTTCTGGAGAGACATATTTCACCCCCTCCTGTTCAATAATAAACTCTGGATAAACAACAGATACGACCTATCCTTTTATATAATGCCGCGCCAGTTCTTCAAATACACAATAGCGCTTCTAATAGCGGTATCGGTATCCGTGAACATCGTAATCTGGCTGGCATTGCGTAAAGGCAATATGAGAGATAAGAAATCGTCTGCATAATCTCTAATCGAATAAGTCGATCAGCGAGCAGTTATCAGGATTTATGCAGGGCTCGAAGTCAGACATGTTGCTGTGATCCGGTTTCATGCCATACCTGTGGCCGAGCTCGTACTTCCAGACAGAGAATTCCCCGCATCCGTGAAACCCGCCTTCCGATATTGCAATTGCGTCTATATCGGAGAAATAGATTCCGCCGCATACGCTCCGACCAACCGCATCGCAGTCGAAACGGTTGGGGATTACATACACCCTTAACTCGGAAAGAGGGGCACCATCGTACCGTCATCGAGCGTAAAATCCTCGAACCCGATCTGAGAGCCTCCAACAAACTGGCAATTTAGGAATTGCTCGGCCCTGTTATCGAGAAGGTCGAGAACATGCTGAGTGCCTGCATCCACGCCGCTCTTTATCACCACCTGCAATCCGTAAACCGGAGTTCTGAGGTTAAAATCCTGGGACTCGGCCACACTCTGATCTATAAGCGGATCGACCGGCCCCTCGACGAGATCGGTCAATACATCGCATGCAAGCAGAAACAGCATTAAGACCGCGATAACAGAGACTGAAAGACGTTTCAAACAGGAGATCCCCCCGAAAAGGCTTGAAATAAACTTAAATATCATAACAGACGGATTTTCCATATGCTATCGGAAAATCTTTTTTTTATACCGAAGTCTTGTGTAAACTTTGAGGTGTAACTAAATCGAGGAGTTCATGATGAGACTTAAAACGGGCGCGGCGATATTCGGCACATTATTCATTGCAATTTCGCTCATTAACTGTAATGCGAGTAACACAAAAATCAGTTTCCCAGCAAATTGCGACGAGTCGGGGTTCGAGTTCCGGGACTCGAGCATAATTCTCAACCCCGGAGCCAAACTGGAGCAGAGCCTTTACCTCATTATCAATACCTCGGAGAGTGACTTCTGGCTTTCTCACCCGGTGAAAGACCCCGGGGCAAGCGCAGGCTGGACTTCCAATATTAACCCCGGCAACTGGTCGGCCTTCACGGTCAATATACCGGATTTCGAGCTGACGTGCACGAAAACGGGGCAGGGATCGCTCGACAACCTCCCGTGTAAGAAAGTCCTCAAATTGTGCAGAATCACTAACCCCGTATTCAAACCCGTTATGAGCGGAAATTACTGGGTGTCAGAAGATAAGCCGCTAGAAGCCGTCACAGACGAAATCAGGAGCCGTGGGATAAGCACCGGAGGCAATTAAAAGATTATAAGGCGGGTTTTCTGTAAGACCAGTCGAGGAGCTCAACAGGGTGGGCCGTTTTGATGTCGAGCCCGTGCTGTTTTATACCCTTACGTATCTGAAGCAGGCAGCCAGGGTTTCCGGCCACTATATAATCCGCCGTGGTCTCTTTCAGATGCTTGATCTTCCGCTCTAAAAGCCTCCCGGACATCTCGGGCTCTACCATGTTATATATGCCGGCGCTGCCGCAGCAGAGGTCCGACTCGGGGAGCTCCTGAAACTCGATACCCGGTATCCGCTTCAATACCGCCCTCGGCTGCTCCTTAATTCTCTGCGCGTGCCCGAGGTGACAAGCATCCTGATAAGTGATCTTTAAATTGAGCTCGTTGAGCTTACCGGTAAGCCCGATATCCGCAAGAAATTCCATTACGTCTCTTGTCCTGGCGCTGATCTTATGCGCCCGCTCCGCAAATGCGGGATCGTCCTTGAGAATCTCCCCGTAATTTTTCATCGTCGAACCGCAGCCTGCTGAGTTAACGATTATCGCATCTATGCCCGGATGTTCGAACTTCTTCATAAGCGACCTCGCGAAGCCCCTTCCCTCCGAAAGTCTCCCCGAGTGCACCGAAAGCGCGCCGCAGCACCCCTGATCCCGAGGGATTACCACCTCGCACCCGTTCTCGGCCAGTACTCTGACGGTGGCCTCGTTAGTGCGGGAGAAGAATACACTCTGCACGCAGCCCGTAAGCAGCGCCGCGCGGAACCGCCTTTCCCCCCTTGCGGGGACAGTGTCCGCTATAGACCGCGGGACTGAAGGTGAATCCACATCAGGAAGCATCTCATCCATCCGCGCAAGCGTAGGAGAGATCGCTTTCATTATCCCGGTCGACTCTGCGAACTTCCTGATACCGAGCTTCTGATAGAGATACAAGAGCGGGAGCAGGAGCTTGAGTCTTCCTGGGTACGGGAAGAGAGAAAAAATTACCGAACGACGGAGATTCTCGGAAAAGGTTCTCTCATAACGTCTCTCTATCTGAGACCTGCTGGCCTCGATGAGGGTTCCATAACGAACCCCCGAAGGACACGCAGGCTCGCACGCAAGGCAGCCGAGGCACATATCGAGATGTTTTACCAAAGCCCCTCCCATCGGTATCTTCCCCTCGGAAGCGGACTTCATTAAATAAATCCTGCCTCTCGGTGAGTCGAGCTCGTTTCCAGTCTCACGGTAGGTGGGGCATGCGGAGAGACAGAACCCGCAGTGGACGCAGTCCGAAATCAGGTCGTCACTCGGCTTGTCCACCTCGTCGAAGGCTTTAAATGTCCTTACCTGCATATTAAATCTTTAGCCTTTTCTTATTGTGAAATCAAGGGTGATGTACGGAGCGCCCTCAAGCTCTCGTCTTAACTCCCTATCACTCGAGAATTTCTTGCTCACGAGTTTCCGCCCCGCGATTCGCAGCTTCAATACATCTTCCGAGAAGGGATAGGGCGTAATCGTGTAATTAAAACCGTCCTCGGATTCGAGAGCCAATATCACGCAAGCTCCCTCGCAGTCAACCGGAACATCCGTAATCTTCATCGATGTCCACCCATAACATAGAGCGAGCGAGATGATATCCCCTATCTGGAGTAATCTCAGATTTATCCAGACCTCGTCCGGAATATGTCCGGACTCCAAACTGGACAAGTCTATGCCGAGCTTTTCCGAGACGAATCGTATAATCTCGTCTTCGAGATGTTTAGCATTCTCATCCGAGGGATTCCTGCCCAGGAGCTTCTTATTGAACCTCGCGAAATGGAGTGCTATGAGCGCCGAGGCATAGGGGTGCTCATCGGAGTGACCATAAAAACACTTGCTCCATATCCGGGTCTGGTCGGGAGACTCCATTTCCATGAAATTGGCAGGGAAAGTGTTCTCGAGATTTAC
>JBIOKC010000128.1:0-5467 GCA_044451425.1 Thermodesulfobacteriota bacterium | reverse complement strand
CCTTTTAAATAATGTGTAGTATAAAATATCATACTTCCTCAAATTGATAAACATTAATCAATTAATAAAATGACAAAAGCCCATAAAAGCAAATAACTGACAAATATTGTCAAATCACGCCAATGTAGAGCAAAAAGTGTCACTTTAGAAGCCATCGCCATAGATGACGATTATACTTAAAACTCTCTCAATCAATATAACAAACAGCAATTTCAATTATATTCCGGCAGGTTATATGATATCTAACCGGAGGAGACGGCACATGGCACATGCTTTGCATAATTAACAATATCAAAACTCAATACCGAAAAGGAGGTTATTGATATGTTAAACAAGTTAAATAGAGTTAAAAAGGGAGAGAAGGGTTTCACCCTAATCGAACTTCTGGTTGTTTGTGCTATTATCGGCATACTGCTTGCGCTCGCAATTCCTAACCTCATCAAGGCGAGAATGTCGGCGAATGAAGCCAACGCCAGAAAGATATTGCAGACAATGAGGGACGCGGAGGGCGAGTATTTCGAGCAGGACCTGCCTAATGTCGGCCAAAGAACTTACTCTAATCTGATAGGAGCAAAAGGAACCGCTTTATCGCTTCGTGATCCCTTAGGTAAAAGTATAGAGACAGACGCCCTTATCGATAGCAGCTTCGAGGGCGCAGATCAAACCACAGGATGCAAACAACCTAAAGAGGGATATTGTATACAGTTTGACACTGCGTCGGCTGAAGCCCCTGCAGCAAATGCGGCGGGCTTTTACGATGACTTCGCATGGCAGGACAGTCCGTCGAGCGTCAACAAAACTGGCAGAAGGGACTTCGCAGTATATGGAGACGGCGTGCTTAGATGCGTCATAAGCTCCCAAGCAACAGCTGCCGCGGGAATATTCGAGGCCATTCGCACTACACCTGGCTGCGAGTGATATTTATAAATGATTTTCGATCTCCCAATTTGTGTTTGATTAATTTGCGGATATAAAAATGCGGCGGGTCTTTATAAATACCCGCCGCATTTTTTTTAATAAGAGGAATTAATTTCCAGCTCAATATTTGGAAACACTCAAGGCTTACCCGTTTGAGAAATTGAGCATCGCAAAAACTGAAATTACAAGAATTATCTCTTTCATAAGTAAATAATGAGTACATACAAATAGAGCGTTTATTGCTTATTCATTACAAAAATTGTCAAAATTGATCCTGAAAATATATTCGCATCGAAACACCGACAAATCGATTACAACTCCACTACAAGTATAATTAATAATTACAGTAAGTTGCCTCGACAAAAGAGTTACGGCTTACATTGTTGCGGTGGTATGCATATTGCTACAAAAGATAGAGAAATTAAGTGTATGATCAATCCGCAAAAAAAAGAAGACGGAAAACGTCTTCACGTTGATCGAGCTTCTGATAGTCGCCGCGATAATAGGCATTCTCCTCTCAATCGCCTTCCGAACCTATTAAAGGCCGAATCCCCGCAAACGAGGCTAGCGCCAGGAAATCGCTCCAGATCCTAAGAGATGCCGAGTACGGGTATTTTGAACAGGATCTGTATAATGACGGAGTCAGGAACTTTACCAATTTCATCGGCGTACTCGGCACCGCCGGAACACTGGGGGACCCGGCAGGAACTAACGACCCTCAAGACACCCTCATAGACTCCACATTTGAAGGAGCGGTTACGAGCGACGGAAGCCCCGCAAGCTCCGCCGATTGTGTTGCCCCTAAGGCCGGATACTGCCTGTCATGGAGCAGTGACGCCAACACAGACGCTATCTCATTGCAAGGGGACTTCGGATGGGAAGCCTCCATGACCAGCGTAAATGTGACCGGCAGGAAAGATTTTGCGGTGTATGCCGATAAAGTTATAAAATGCACGGCTTCCACACAAATAACCGGAGCAAGCGGTACGTTCGAAGCCACACGCAGCGACCCGGCATGCGACTGATAAGTTATTAAGCATAATTCCCGAACCATAAATTAGCATTGCTCCTCTTTTAATCTCATTACATATGTTGCCTCGAAACATCAATTAACATATATTTAGATGTCCGACCATGTCAGAATCGATACTCAACGTCTCGAACCTCGTTAAGGACTACAAGACCGGGTTTACGGGCAAGAAAACACGTGTCCTTAAGAACGTATCCTTCGATGTCTATCAGGGAGAGGTATTCGGCTTCGTAGGGCCTAACGGAGCGGGAAAAACCACGACGTTTAAATCCATTCTAGGATTCGTCACGCCTACGGAAGGCAGTATAGAGCTGATGGGCAAAGAGCATTCTAACTCGGACACGAAGCGGAAGATCGGCTACTTGCCCGAGAACCCTTATTTCTATGACTACCTCACGGGGGAAGAGCTGCTCTTCTATATGGGCGAGCTCCACGGCCTCAAACGGAAAAATCTTATTGAAAAAGTTGACGAGCTGCTCAGGAAGGTGAGAATGGAGCACGCTAAAAAAGTAGAGCTCAGAAAATACTCGAAGGGCATGCTCCAGAGGATCGGCATCGCGCAGGCCCTCATCAATGACCCGGAATTCCTTATACTCGATGAACCGATGAGCGGTCTCGATCCGATAGGAAGGAGAGAGATAAAGGACCTGATACTAGAAGAGAAGCGAAAGGGGAAGACCATACTCCTGAGCTCACACATGCTTTCCGACGTGGAAGCGCTATGCGACAGGGTAGGGATAATAATGGGCGGCAGGGTAATAAAGACAGGAAAGATCGGGGAATTGCTGAAGGAGATACACACGGACTACGAAATGCACCTCGAGGGATCGGGGGAAGAGATCAAACAAAGCGTGAAAGACCTCAGAATCGAAATGGAACACAGAGCGGGATACATCGTGCTCAAATTCGACGAAGACATTAAACGGAGGGTATTAGAAGCCGTTACACGCACATCAGCTGAAATAGTCTCAATCCATCCGCTTAGGAAGTCTCTCGAAGGACTTTTCGTGGAGGAAGCCAAGAAAGGGAATAACACTCAGGAGAAGTGATGGAATCGGAGCTGACACGCCGCACGCTGAACAAGATGAGAAGAATAATTAGTGTTGCTCACAATACGTTTATAGAAGCGATCAGGGACAGAGTGCTCTACAGCCTCATACTGTTCGCCCTTGTAATGATCTTAAGCTCGCTCGTCTTCGCAAGCATTTCGGCCGAGCAGTATAACAAGATCGTCAAGGACCTCGGGCTCACTTCGATTTCAATAATCGGCATCCTTATATCCGTATTCCTCGGTATAGGCCTCGTCTATAAAGAAGTAGAGCGTAAAACTGTTTACAACATTTTTTCGAAACCGATAAAAAGATATGAATTCATACTTGGGAAATATCTCGGACTCGGATTAACCCTTTTGGTGATCACAGTGGGCATGGCGCTGATTCTTTTCCTCCTTGTCCTGTTTATAGAAATAAGATATGGGGGACTGATTAGTTTTTATTACGGCGGGCATTTTTATGCGGAGTTTTTTAATGCCTTGTATTTCGAGTACCTGGAATTCTTAGTCGTTATCGGAGTCGCTCTCGTCTTCTCGAGCTTCACGACACCCGTGATGAGCGCGCTTTTCACTTTTTTCGTCATTGCCATCGGACGCTTCTCGAGCGATATCAGATTATTTGCGGAGGAAGTAAAGAACCCAGCATCGGCTCTCTTTTCAGAAGCCGTGTATAGGGTTATACCAAATCTGGAAAAGTTCGACGTCAGGAGCGAAGCCGTCTACGGTGGGACCGTTAACCCCGACTTGATTATATACACTACGGTTTACGCTTTGATATATACACTGGCACTCCTGATCCTCGCTATCGTCATATTCGAGAGGAAAGAGTTTAAATAAATGACTGCTGAGAACGCGAAAACGCCTGTAATCGCTCTATTGATTCTTACGCTGCTGATCGCTCTATCAATCCCGCTTCAGGTCAAGATCGACAATATCAGAGGCAAGTTCAGATCCGTGGAAGATAGCCTGTACATTTCTTCCTCTTCTCTGAAGAAGCTGTCACTGGGTTATAACGAGCTTCTCGCTGATATATACTGGCTGAGGGCGCTCCAATATGTCGGCAGCAGAAAATCCGAAGAACAGAACCCGGAACTCCTATATCACTATTTCGATATAATTACCGACCTCGACCCCAAGTTCGTAAACGCATACAGGTACGGGGCCACTTTCCTTTCGGAAGCTCCGCCAATCGGACTCGGTGAAACCCGAAAAGGGGTTGAGCTCCTCGATAAAGGGAGAAAGAACAACCCCGGGAACTTCCGTCTTCCGCTCGAAGAAGCATTTATTTATTACTTTTACCCGAAGGACTACGAAAAGGCCGCCGAACTATTCGAAGAAGCTTCCGAGAAACCCGGACTCTCTCCGCTGAGGAAAGCCTCCCTGAGCGGCATGTCCGCATCGGCTCATGCCAAGGGCGGGAACAGGGAGCTCTCGAGAAAGATCTGGGAAATAATATATGAAACGAGCCCAAGCGAACAAAGAAGAGAATTTGCGCTAAGGAATTTAAAAGATATAGACACGATGGCCATCGAAGATAAGCTGACGGATGCACTCAAGGACTATGTAAAGCAGTACGGCAGATTACCCTCGTCGCCTGAAGATATGGTCAAGGGTGGGATAATAAAAGGCGGTATCCCGCCCTCGCCTGCGGGCGGGAAGTTCATAATAGTTCCAAAAACCGAATCCGTAAAAAATACGGTCCTCGCGGATCAGCAGATCAAACAGGATTTAGCATTTTTAGATTCGAAGGCCTCCAGGTTCAAGAGAACTTACGGAACATACCCCGAGAACATGGACCAGCTCAAAAATTATATACTCAGCGAAAAAATAGGAGACTTCCCCGCTAATCCTTTAGGCGATGAGTACAGATATAATCCGGAAACAGGGAAAGTAGATTCGCCCACACACAAAAAGTAGAAATCATTTAATCAGGGACCATATAACCCGGTCAGGCTATCTCCAAAACGACGAATTCCCTTATACCGCCGGGAGCATGAACCTGTACATCGTCGTCCACCCTTTTGCCTATAAGCGCCTTCCCGATGGGTGAGGTGATGGATATGAAACCGTTTTCGGGTTCGGACTCGTCGGGCCCCACGAGTTGATAAGTTACGGTTTCGCCGGTCTCGAGGTTTTCCAGCTTGACACGTACTCCGAACGTCACTCTGTCTTTATTTTTGAGCTCGGCGGGGTCGATGATTTCAGCTCTGCCTACTTTACTCTCGAGTTCCTGAATCCTTCCTTCCACGAAGGACTGCCTCTGCTTCGCCGTTTCGTACTCGGCATTCTCAGAAAGGTCTCCGAGTGACCTTGCATGTTCAATCAATTTTATAACTTCCTGCCTTTCGACGGTTTTTAACCTGCGGAGCTCTTCCTGGAGTTTTTTGAACCCGCCAGGCGTCATCGGCACTCGTTCGATAGTCATACTAATTTCCTCCATATCCCAGGATTCAAGGGCAGCCGAGATG
>JBIOKC010000127.1:0-5503 GCA_044451425.1 Thermodesulfobacteriota bacterium | reverse complement strand
TGCAACAAGAACAATGAAGCTTCTAAACTTCAAGCTAGAAAAGGCCAGAGCCAAAATAGTGTGGGCGGGGGTTCACCTTAATTTATTTAACCGAAAGAAGTATCAGACACATAGGCAAGGTTCGATGATGAGTTTCGAGTAGGAACGCTTATTTGAATCAATCAAAAAAGATGAGCGGAGGAGAGAGAGCCGGGCTCAATCTGGAGAAAAAAATCGGGACCTGGGAGTCGGTCGGGCTGTCCGGAATGTTACCCCCCCCTACCAAAAAACCCTCTCCCCTCCTTAACTACAGAGAACGAGGGGCGAGGGTTGAGAAGGGGATATTCGTAAATTATTATACCTGAACTAATGATATACCAAAGCGAATATTTATGAGGGGTGAAAAATATAGATATACGCCTTTTCTGGACGATAAAACGAGCTAGAAGGCACCGCTCTCCGGATTCTATTTCCCGCTGCTACTGCTGCTGTTGTTACTGCCGCCGATACCTAGAATCTGGCGTCCGAAATCGAGCGCATTCCACGTGCCGCCGTAAGTACGCTCATACTGAGCCTTCCCTTCCTGGAGGCAGTAGAAATACTCGCGGTTAAATACTACATCCTGGAAATCGAATGACGGATATATCTGGTCGCTACGGTCATCAGCCCCGGCGGGTATAAACGCTTTCTTCAAGTAATCACCGGCAAAAGCTCCCCTCCACATCGGGAGAAGCAGTAATAACGATATGAATACGGATAAAATCAAGGTCTTCATTTTGTCACCGCCTTTGCTACCTCGATTATAAATATAAGTATACACACTTTAAGAGACTGATTCATCATTTTTCTCGTGCACAGCGGAAGGTTATCTCTCATTTCCCCCTATTTCCGATTCCATTCGTACGCCCGCTCATGGATATACGAATATAAGGAGGCAGAAAAATTGAAAACGTTCGTTACAATACTTTTCGCACTTACGTTCGCGCTCTTCGTCACCGCGTGTCGGAACGAGGGCAAAAAGTCAGAACCCTCGCCGGCTCCGACAGTCAAGGCAGAAGCGACGCCAGGCCCCGCTAAGACCGCTCCCCCTAATCCGGGCCCGTCCGTGTCGCCAGGCCCCAAAGCGAAACCCGAGAGTATAAAGTACGATTTCAGGAAGGCCGATTGGGGCATGACCATGGCTCAGGTAAAGACTACGGAGCCGAAGAAATCGGCCCAACAAAATGCCGATTCTCTTACATATAGAACTGCGGTGGGAAAGATGTTCGCTTTCGTTATGTATCAGTTCAAGGACGATAAGCTCTACCGCGCCGGGTTCATATTCGCAGAGAAGAGGAAAACCGATCAGCAATACCTGGATGATTACGAAACGATTAAGCAGGAGATCACGGAGGTAAACGGCAAGCCCGTTATGGACGCCGTGAAACAACTGAATCCCGATGCCGACGTCACCTCCGTAAACAGGGGTCCCGCAGTATGCAGGGGAGACCTCATCTATGGGGCGCAGTGGAATATCCCGCGCACTGTAATCAGACTCGTGCTGAATGGCAAGGACTCAAGGTGCATACTCCGCGCTATCTACTCGGATGAGACTGCCGAAAAGTCGAATGCGAATCCGGACGGAGCCGGAACGTCCGAATAAGACAGAGGAGCGGGCCGCCCCATGTGCGGAAGGTTCGTACGCAAAGAGGATAAAGAGGCGCTCGTGGAACGCTTCGGGGCGGTAGGCCCGCAGGGGATGCTCCTCTCGCGCGAGTACAATATAGCCCCCTCTCAGGACCGCCCCGTAATCACGCTCGAAGGCGACAGGCGCGTGATATGGCTTACGCGCTGGGGGCTCGTTCCTGCGTGGGCGGACGACGTAAAAATCGGATACAGAATGATCAATGTGCGCTCGGAGACCACAGCCGAAAAAGCGAGCTTCAAATCTCTTCTGTAAAAGAACCGCCGCCTCGTCCCCGCCTCGGGATTTTATGAATGGAAGAAACTAGCGGGCGGCGGGAAGACCCCATATTACCTCAGGCTGAGATGGGGCAACCCTTTCGCTTTCGCCGGGCTCTGAACGGTGCGGCACGCGGGTAACGAGGACGAGCTCTGATCCTTCACCATCATCACGACTTCGGCCAACGAGCTCATGGCTCCCGTCCACGACAGGATGCCGGTCATTCTCAGCGAGAATAACGAGGCGCGCTGGATCGACC
Source organism: Thermodesulfobacteriota bacterium (assembly GCA_044451425.1). Classification (GTDB taxonomy): domain Bacteria; phylum Desulfobacterota_D; class UBA1144; order Nemesobacterales; family UBA2774; genus 2-12-FULL-53-21. The sequence continues at coordinate 3,323 of JBIOKC010000127.1, read as the reverse complement.
CCGAGCTCAACAGGCCCGAAGACATTCTCCATCAGCTGAAACCTTATCCGTCAGGCTGCAAGGAATGCTAGGAAGTTTCTCCCTACGTGAACTACTACATGAACCGGGGAGAGGAATGCATAAGACCCGTGGGAAGACAATAAATTAGACTCCGACCCGCTATCTGCCCTCGTCGGGGAGGAGCCTGCCCGAACACTGAATAACCGAACCAGGAGGAGCCGCAGCAATCTCGTTTGCCTATCATCCTGAATAATACCTCCCCATTACTTCCCCGCCGCCTCGCTCCAGTTGCGGAGCTTCTCCTTATCCGCGTCAGAGAGCGCGGCATCGCTGTGCGAGATGACGTAGATCCACTGGGGCATCTCCCCCTCCTTCACCTCTTCCCATATCTTCTTTACCTTCTTCAACTTCGTTTTCTCGTCGTAACCGCTCCACTCGGAGAAGTTTAGCCCCGCTCTCCCATCGGCGACATCGTCCTCCAGGAGCCAGGACGCGGGAGCTATGTACGCGTACCAGGGCCACACGGTCTCGTTCGAGTGGCAGTCGTAACAGGATCTCATTAATATCTCTTTCACCTCCGCCGGGGCTTCTATCTCACCCGTTACGGGCGGGTTCGTCCTCTCGGCGGGGAATAACTGGATCACTATGAACGCAACTATAAGCAAGGCTGCGAGTATCTTTAAATACACCACTCCCTCTTGACCTCCGGATATTATGTTGTTTGAAGCTGCTCCTCTTAACCTTATAACACTAGCGAATGAATAGTATAATGGAATTTAATGCCTAATCCATACCTCACGCGCCGCCCTTTTTTACCTGATCGCACGGCTCATTGCTTCCCGGCGCCAAAGTGTAATGATGTCGTCAACGCACCGAACGGGAGCCAACGTAATGGAGACCGAGAAGCGTCGGAAAGAGGTTAAGTTGGTATCCGCATTATCGGCTTCAGTAGAAGCCAGCCAGCTTATACTCCGTCTTCCATGCCTTGGGCAACATATCGTTTTGGAGGAGGTAATTGTTGCTCTTCCAGTCGATCTTCGAAGCCTCGGCGCTCCCGAGCGAGGTCGTAAACACCGGAACCGGCTGGGTCGTACCTTCCTTTTCCCTGTAGCCGACGGGGAAATACGCGGATATAGTCGCGTTCTTAACGTCGTACCCGCTCGAATAGATCGCTCTATACAAATTCGTCATATCGGATTCGGCCTTCAGCTTGAAAAATGAGGGCAACACGACGTCGTCCAGATTGAATTCGAGGAGCACGTCGTACCCGCCCCCCGGAGCTTCCTTCACCTCTATATTCTTCACGCGTTCGAGGCCGATGTTGTTTCGCCCCTTGAGCTCGGCGGCCGCCTTATATTTGATCAAGCTTATCCGGTCGGAGCTGTGCAGCGCATCGGGAGGGATGTAATATCTGGGATCCATCTTTCTGGCGGCATTCGCGTACACCATCGAGCCTATCAGGATCAGGGTGGGCGGGATATAAAAAAGGAGGACGCCTTTCTTGGTCGCTGATCTCGCCCACGGCATGACCAGACCTGGGCTGACGAGCCCCGCCGCGAGGGCGGCTATGCACATAAAGAACAGGGCGTAGGTCTTGCTCTCTAGGTTCGTCTGCGGGAAGAACGCGATGCTGAGCGCGATGAGCGCGAAAAACGCGTAGCCGTAAATCAAAATGGCCTTCTTCCTCGACCTCTCCCTAGTCCACGGCATTGCGATAGCCGGATCTATAAGACCCACAACTATCATAATAAGCGATGCGATCGTGAGCCAGGCTATAATTATCTCCATATGCAGAGCGTGCTCCGGTTTCTCCAAACCATCCGGCCGGCGCGTATAATAATAAGCCCGGTCCCGTTTTCCGAAGTAACAAATTTACCCTTTCGCAGAATTTACTCAAACGCCTTGGAATCGTATCCTTGTATAATATCATTCCGCTGACATGATCCCGCCTGTGCCTGGCGCTCGCTAGATAGCTAAAACGCGAATGCTCGAACCGTTTTTATAAGCGTCGTAAATATTTCACCAATACCTTCTCTCAGGTAAATTTCGGTATTAAATAACCGCACAATATAGTATTATAGAGTCAGCAGACTCGCCCCGTCACTCGTGAGGTTGAGGTAAGTTAGATGAAAAGATTGCTCGTATTCACAGTCTGTTGCGCAATTTTTACATGCTCGGCAGCAGCCGCGCCTTTCGCCTATATCACGAACGAAATTGACGACACCGTATCGGTAATAGACACGGCTTCAAATACAGTGATAGCTACAGTCAAGACGGGCGATGAGCCGAGAGGGGTCGGCGTGAGCCCGGACGGCAGGCTGGTTTTTGTAGCAAATTACCAGGGCGGAAGCGTCTCCGTAATAGACACAGCGGAGAACAAAGTCATCGTCACGATACCCGTCGGTCAGGGCCCCCAGTGCGCCACAGTAAGCCCGGACGGCAAACACGTTTACGTGACGAACTTCAAGGACGATAACGTTTCGGTCATAGGTACCGGGGACAATAAGGTCAGGACAAAGATACGCGTCGGGAGCGGGCCCGACGGCGTGGCGGTATCGCCCGACGGCAAGTTCGTCTACACCGCTTCTTTCAACGACGACAACGTTTCGGTGATCGACACTTCGCAAAATAAAGTCACGGCTTCCGTGCCCGTCGGTCACAAGCCCTCCGGTATCACGGTGAGCGCCAACGGCAAATTCGTGTACGTGACAAACGTTTCGAGCGACACTGTCTCGGTCATTAGGACTTCCGACAATACGATGATACACACGTTCCGCGCCGGTACGCTCCCTGCGGGCCTCGTGACGAGCGCCGACGGGAAGGTGCTCTACGTGACTAACTCGGGGAGTAGCGACGTATCCGTAATCGATACTTCCCTCTACACGGTCAAAAAAACCATCCCCGCAGGCTCGCTCGCTTCGGGCGTTGATCTCACGCCCGACGGGAAATTTCTTTACGTGGTGAACTCGGGAGATAAAACAGTTTCCGTGATAGACACGGTCGGAAAGAAAGTCATAACGACTGTGAACGTCGGTAACAGCCCGCTTGCAATCGGGAAGTTCATTACTCAGGGAAGCCCCGTAACCGTAAGCCCTACGCCGGGCCCTGCGGCGACTGCCCCTGCCCCACCGCATCATCAATAGAAGACTCGCTTCTACATCCTTGCCAGTCATAAAAAACGTAAGGAACATTATACGAAAATTTACGCTTTTAATCGCTGTCCCGGTAAGGGCGCCGAAGCATATCAACTTCCGGCTGGATGCCGTTAAGGTCCAAATAGGTCAGGGAGGTTCGATAAAATCAGATTCTCCAAGCCCCCGCCC
>JBIOKC010000126.1:0-5521 GCA_044451425.1 Thermodesulfobacteriota bacterium | reverse complement strand
GGTATAGAGTCGAAAAAGCGGATCCATACGGGCGCCGTACCGAAATACCTCCCAAGACCGCCACTATCGTGTGGGAGCCCGACTATAATTGGCGGGACGCGGAATGGCTCGAAACCAGGTCGAGATACAACTCGCTAGATTCCCCGATTTCTATCTACGAAGTGCATATAGGCTCATGGAAGCGGGTGCCCGAAGAAGGAAACAGGTCTCTCAGTTATAGGGAGATAGCTGGCCCGCTTACGGAATACGTGAAGTCCACGGGATTCACGCATGTCGAATTCCTCCCTATTATGGAACATCCTTTCTACGGATCATGGGGCTACCAGATTACCGGGTTCTTCGCTCCGACGAGCAGGTATGGTAGTCCTGAAGATTTCATGTATCTCGTCGATGCGCTCCACCGAAACGATATAGGCGTTATACTGGATTGGGTCCCGTCTCACTTCCCCGGCGATGAGCATGGGCTCGTATATTTCGACGGAACTCACCTCTACGAGCACGCCGACCCTAAAAAGGGATTTCACCCCGACTGGAGCTCATATATTTTTAACTACAGCCGTAACGAGGTCAGGGCGTTCCTTAAAAGCAGTGCGATGTATTGGTTCGACAAGTACCATATAGACGCCGTCAGGGTGGACGCCGTCGCATCCATGCTTTACCTCAACTACAGCCGTAAGGAAGGCGAATGGATACCCAACGAATACGGGGGTAACGAGAATTTACAAGCTATAGATTTTATTAAGGAGTTAAACGAGTCCATCTACACTCGTCACCCGGACGTGCAAACCATAGCCGAAGAATCTACGGCCTGGCCAATGGTCTCTAGGCCAACATACGTGGGGGGACTCGGATTCGGCATGAAATGGAACATGGGGTGGATGAACGATACACTCAACTACTTTTCTAAGGACCCCATCCACAGAAAATATCACCAGAACGACCTCACATTCAGCATCTTGTATGCGTTTACGGAAAATTTCGTGCTCCCATTTTCTCACGACGAAGTAGTACATCAGAAAGGGTCTCTCTTGAGCAGGATGCCTGGCGACCTATGGCAGAAGTTCGCCAACCTCAGGGCACTCTTCGGGTATATGTTCGGGCATTCAGGGAAAAAACTCATTTTCATGGGAGGGGAGATAGGCCAGTGGAATGAGTGGAGCCATGAAGGGAGCATAGACTGGCACCTACTCGATTACCCCCTCCACAGCGGTCTAAGGCACTGGGTAAAAGACCTGAACACGTTCCATAAAAGCGAACCCGCGATGCACGAAATCGATTTCTCTTACGAAGGGTTCGACTGGGCAGACTTCAATGATTACGAGAAGAGCGTTATCAGTTTCGTGAGAAAGAGCCGCGGGGAAAGGGAGATTGTGCTCGTCGTATGCAACTTCACACCCGTACCGAGAAAACGCTACAAAATCAGAGTACCCAGAGCCGGGCACTGGAGTGAGCTCCTGAACAGCGACTCCCATTTCTACGGGGGGAACGGAATCGGCAATTACGGAGGAGTATGGACACAATCACTCGGATATAACTCAATTATAGAGATAGATCTCCCGCCCCTGGGCGTATTATTCTTCAAATACGGAGGATAATGAATGTATAATTTCCATAATTTTTGTCTATAACATTTGCATCGGCAGTCTATCTTGATTAGGAACGGATCTGAAGAGGATAAAATTTTATCTCTCGCACCGGGAAGCCCGGAGCCGTTAGGGGCTTCCTGGGACGGCTCCGGCGTAAATTTCGCGATATATTCGGAATTCGCGGAGGCGGTTGAATTATGCCTCTTCGATATCAGCATTCCGAACACGGAGTCGGCCAGGATTCCGCTGAAATCGAAAACGGGACATGTCTGGCACGGTTATATACCGGGGCTGAAACCCTCCCAGCTTTACGGTTATAGATTTTACGGCCCTAATAACGAGGCTAAGGGGCTCAGGTTTAACCCACATAAGCTTCTCTTGGACCCGTATGCCAGAGCAATCTCCGGAGAAATCAAGCTGAGCGAAATTCGTTACGATTATAGGCGGCAGTACCAAAAGAGTGTCGATATTCAGCCCGATACCAGGAATAGCGGAGCCTATATGCCGAAATCGGTTGTCATCGACCCGTCGTTTGACTGGGGTAAGGATACCCCGCCGGGAATACCATGGGAGAAGACAATAATTTACGAAATGCATGTAAAGGGGTTTACAGCACGACATCCGGAGATAACGGATGAACTGAGAGGCACATACACAGGGCTCACCGCTCAGCCCGTCCTAAATTATCTACACTCTCTCGGAGTAACTACGCTTGAACTGATGCCGGTATATCATAGCGTATCCGAAAAGACTCTCCTCGAGAGTGGTTTAAGCAATTTCTGGGGGTATAACCCGATCGGCCTGTTCGCCCCGGATATAAGGTTTTCAAGCACAGGGGTACTCGGAGAGCAGGTGACTGAATTTAAAAAAATGGTGAAGACACTTCATAGAGAAGGTTTCGAAGTAATTCTAGATGTCGTTTATAACCATACGGCCGAAGGCGGCGACAGTGGACCTAGCCTCTCCTTCAGGGGGATCGACAATACCGCGTATTACCGCCTCATACAGGACGGCAAAGCTAAATATGCGAATTACACAGGGTGCGGGAATACGCTCAATTCGGATATCCCCGCAGTGAGGAGAATGATATTCGACAGCCTGAAATACTGGGCAACTGAAATGCACGTTGACGGATTCAGGTTCGATCTGGCGACGGCTCTTTTCAGGGAGCGCCCTGACTTCGATAAAACGAACCCGCTTTTCGACATGATCGCAAAAGACCGGGCACTCTCTCATGTGAAGCTGATAGCAGAGCCCTGGGACCTCGGTCCGGGAGGTTATCAGGCAGGGAATTTCCCAGACCCGTGGTCCGAATGGAATGACAGGTACAAGAATGCGGTCAGGCGTTTCTGGAGGAGCGATGACGGACAGGTCGGTGAACTAGCTTACCGCCTTAGCGGCTCGAGCGATGTATACGGGCGGAAACAGAGAGGGCCTTACTCGAGCGTAAATTACGTCTCGTCGCATGACGGTTTCACTCTTAACGACCTCGTAACATATAATCAGAAGCACAATGAGGCAAATCTTGAAAAGAATAACGACGGGACAAATTCGAACTTTAGCTATAACTTCGGTATTGAGAGGCCGACCAAGGACAAGACAATCAACTTAAAGAGGGCAAGACAAAAACGTAATCTTCTCGCTACGCTCTTTCTTTCGCAGGGGGTTCCGATGCTCCTCGCAGGGGATGAAATAGGCAGGACGCAGAAAGGAAATAACAACGCCTACTGTCAGGACAACGAGATTTCGTGGATAGACTGGAATTTGGATAAGCCTAAAACGGAGCTCTTGGAATTTACCCGGTCCATGATTGATTTTAGAAAGAATCATCCTATATTGAATCAGGGGAAATTCTTCCAAGGTAAAATAGTTAAAGAAAACGGATTTAAAGACATCACGTGGTTCCGGGCGGACGGTATTGAAATGGAGAACGGAGACTGGCAGGTGGGTAGCCTCCACTCACTGGGGTTGATTAAAGCAGGCGATAACCTGAGAAGAATTAAAAAAAAAAAGAACCCCGAATATAAAAATACGCTTATGATATTACTTAACGGGGGATCCGAAGAGATCGAATTCACCATCCCGGCAAACGGAGTATCCGGGTTATGGGATATTGTCATCGACACCTCGTCTCCTGAGACGGGTAGAAGCGCCAGGAGAATCCGGTCCGGAGACAAATACAGGATGCTCGACAGATCGCTCGCAGTGTTAAAACCGATATACAAAAAAAATAGATGAACCCTGAATCCTCCAGAATTTTAAATCGCTCAAAGAAATGAAAAGAAGAAAGAGCGGTATTCTCCTGCATATCACATCGCTCCCCTCCCCTTTCGGCATAGGAGATTTTGGCCCTGAGGCCTTCGGGTTTGTCGACTTCCTCGCCGAGTCGCGTCAGTCCTGCTGGCAGATTCTCCCGCTTAACCCGACAGATGAAGTGTACGGAAACTCCCCTTACAGCGGCCCCTCGTCCTATGCCGGGAACCCACTCCTTGTAAGCCCGAAGCTTATGAAAGAGACGGGGTACATATCTGCAGGCGATTTAAAACGAAAGTCCGGTTTTGAGGACGGCAGTGTGAATTACAGGGAGGTCTCGGAGTACAAAGATAATCTCTTTAAAACCGCTTTCACAAATGCCGAATCCGCTCTGCCCGGGGATATAGATTTCATGAATTTCTGCCGGGACCAGGCGTACTGGCTCGACGATTACGCGCTTTACGCCTCGCTCAAAATGACTCTCAATGTGGATACATGGAGCGCACTCCCGGTTCCTTTGAGAGATAGAGACGAAAAAGCTCTCGCCGAATGGAGAGAGAAGGCCGAGTCCCAAATCCTTTATCACAAGTTCATGCAATACATATTCTACAGTCAATGGAATTCGTTAAAAAAATACGCAAACGATAGAGACCTCGAGATAATCGGCGACATCCCGTATTACATAAATTACGACAGTTCGGAAGTATGGACCCATCCCGAATCATTCAAACTCGATAAAGACAAAAACCCCGAATTCGTATCGGGTGTCCCGCCCGATTATTTCAGCAAAACCGGCCAGCTCTGGGGAAATCCGGTTTATAATTGGGACGTCTTGAAAGCGACGGGGTTCGAATGGTGGATAAAACGCATCGGCCATAATCTAATGCTATTCGACGACCTGAGGCTCGACCATTTTAGGGGATTCGTCTCGTATTGGGAAGTTAAAGCCGGAGATAAGAAGGCGCTCAATGGCAGTTGGATCGATCTCGACGCCTTGAGCTTCTTCGATACATTATTTTCGTGCTTCGACAAATCGAGATTCATCGCCGAAGACCTCGGATACATTACCCCCGATGTTAAGGAAATTATCAAACGCTATGACCTTCCCGGGATGAAGATACTGCTCTTCGCATTCGGCGGCGACTTCCCCTACAGCGATTATCTGCCTAACAATTATGTTGACCCTAACTGCTTAGTCTACACGGGCACCCACGACAATAATACGGTGATTGGTTGGTGGGAAGAAGAAGCAGGAAAAGAAGAAAAAGAACGGTTTTATAAATACATAGGACGTAAAATAGATGCCAGTGAAGTCTGCCAGGAATTCATCGGCCTCTCTATGTCGTCGATTGCCGACACATCGATAATCCCGATGCAGGACATTCTAGGATTGGGAGCCGAAGCGAAAATGAACAAACCGTCAACGAAAACAGGCAACTGGAAGTGGAGGCTCAAGCCCGACGATATCGACGGGAATTTAGCAAAAAAATTAAGAGAGATTACGGAAACTAACAATAGGGCATAAAAGTCTGGTAATTTTATTAAAGGGAATACATCCTCGACATTTCTATTTATAATTAACTTGATTCCTGCGCTGGTTTGAAATAACAAAGAGGGAGAGTTTGAGTGATAAAGGTCTTATTTATCGCCTCCGAGATGGAGCCTCTCGCAAAGACCGGGGG
>JBIOKC010000125.1:0-5565 GCA_044451425.1 Thermodesulfobacteriota bacterium | reverse complement strand
TCGTCGATCGTAAATTCACCCCGCTCCAGCATGGGCAGAGGTTCCTTAATCTTAATCCTGCTCTTGATCCTTCCGATTGTGACATGGGGGAAGAACTTACGCTTCTCCCTCAAAAATCCTAATGGCTCGAGCACTCCTTCAACCCTGTCCTGGAGAGAAGAAAGCCCAGGGTTTTCGGAAAGGGCTATGATCAGAATGCGAGGATTGTCGAGAGAAGGGAATCCGCCGAGATTCGCCACGCCCGTTTCGAACGGGGAATAATCGTGGACGACTGAGCCGATTGCAGATGATACACGGGCCGCCATAGAATCATCGACGTTGCCGAGGAACTTCAATGTGACGTGGAGCTTATCGTAGTTTTCCCACTTTACTCCCTCGCAGCGGGGTCTCACTAGCCTTATATAACAATCAATGCGGGCCTTGACCTCTTCCGGTAGAAGGGCCGCGAGAAAGAGCCTCAATATCCCTCACCCGTATAAAACAGGCAATTCCTCATACCAAAAGAAAACACGGTTTACGGGTCGTTCTATTTGCACCACGCAGGGAAAGACTTTCCTCCCCCAGTGCTAAGACGCCTCTGATTCTCCCCGTTCATATACATGAGATAAATGTCCTTCGCCCCGTCGCGGCTGGAGCTGTACGCGATGTAATGACCGTCAGGCGACCATGCGGGATTTTCGTTCCTCGAACCGGATGTGAGCCTCTGCTCACCCGAGCCGTCGGGGTTGACGGTATAGATATTGGCCCCGCTGCCCTCTACCTTTACGAACGCTATCTTGTTGACCTGAGGGTTAGGCGACCACGATGGGTCGGTGCTGTATCCGCCCGAACTGATTTTCCTCGCAGCGCCCCCGCCCGAGCTCATTACGTAAATCCCGGGATTCCCGCCCCTGTCCGAGACAAACGCAATCATGCTGCCGTCAGGAGACCATGTCGGAGACACGTCTATGGAGTTGCTCCTCGTAAGATTGACCGCACCCTTCACAGTCGGCCCCGAGACGTATATATTGCCGTTCGCGCTGAAAGCTATCTGGTTTCCGCTCGGCGACCATGTGGCGCTCTGCTCAAGCTTGTATGCGTGTGTGAGCCTGTGCTCGGATATCGCGGGAACGAGGTCGATAATGTATAGGTCCTGATCCCATACCTTATCGGAGTTGAATACGATCTTAGTTCCGTCGGGGGAGCAATCAGGGGACATGACGAGGGCGTTGTGTCTCGTAAGCTGAATCAGTTTGGCACCGTCGTAGTCCATGATGAACAGATTCCTGTTTCTGCCTGCGCCGAGGACAAACGCCAACTTAGACGTAAAGAAGCCGTCATTCCCCGTTATTTGCTTCATCACCTGGTCAGCAAACCTGTGCGCAGCTTCTCTGACTTTTCCGGGAGTGGCCTCGTAGGACCTTCCGAGTATCGGCCTTTCCTCCCTGACATTGAACAGCTGTACGGCGAATTTCAACTTGCCGCCGATTACCTGATACTGACCCGCTATCAAGTAGTCGGCGCCGGCATCGAAAAATGCCTTGAAGCTGATGTTGTTGACGTCGGATATTACTCCCCCGCCTGTGCTGACATTAAAAAGAGCGGCATTCTCAAGGTCGTTCCTCAGAACCTCGGCAAACTCCTGCCCTTTGGCGTCGGGCGGACCGACACTGGTGAGATCGGGAACGGATATGGGTATTTTCTGTATAGTGGGACCAGTCACATCCGGAAGCTTGATCTGGGAATATGCTCCGGTCGCGATTGTGAAAAAAATAGAAAGCGACACCAGGAGAATTCTTAAAGCCATCATGGCCCTCCCTCTTAATATCAATAGATTATTGAAATGATAATAAGTATCGAAAATAAATTTAGCCTATGAGGAAATGAAAAGCCACCCTAATTATTTAATACGGAAAAGACCCGTATTATTCCTCGAGCTCCACATTCCAGTACGAGACGTCGATGAAATTGAGAAATGGCTCCCATTCCTTATACATTACTGTTTTAATATAGATGTTCGAGAATGGATCCCAGAGCGGTTTCTTGGGTTTCCTTTTGAGCCTCATCCTGGCTTGATCAGGGGTTCTTCCGCCTTTCTTTCTGTTGCAGTCTATACAGCAGCAAACTACATTATCCCAAACGCTCCTTCCACCCCGCGAACGCGGTATCACGTGGTCAATAGTGAGTTCCGAACGGGAGAACTTGCTCGTACAGTACTGGCAAATCCCGCCGTCCCTCCTGAATATATTTATTCGGTTGAATTTCGCTTCTTTCCGGATGACCCCTTCGTATCTTATGAGCACGATTACACGGGGCGTCCTTATAACTGCATTTACGGTCCTTATTACATCCTCTTCCGCCCTCATCGCGGATACCTGCGACCAGGATTCGAAATCGAAGGTCTCGTAATCAGTGCCCACGGCCTTCGCGACTCCGCTGTACATCAGGACGAAAGCCCTTTTAACATTCGTAATTGTAACAGGAACGAAATAACGGTTGAGGACTAACACGGGAGCGGTTAGCATACGGAATGAGAATTTACCCTCTTTTAAAGTCCTATTCAAGTAATAACGTGTTAATGTTCCGTTAAGAAATAGTTTTCCGGGAAAAGGGGCGAAAAAATAAATCACTTGACTTATAGGCTCCAGCATTCAAATTATTAGCTAGAACCATGAGTACATTATTCTCGGCGTTTTTGATTCAACTCCTTCTGTGCGCAGTCCTCTTCGCGCTGATCTTTTATTTCGTCGTGAGGAATGCGGGACTGAAAAAAAATATAGAGTCAGAAACCGATAAACTCAACGAAAACATTAGAAGCTAATCGAATGTATCCCGAACTATTCAAAATCGGAAACTTTACGATATCTTCCTTTGGCGTAATGATGGCGCTCTGCTTCATAGCGGGGTATTGGATCATAACTCTCGAAGCCAAGAGAAAGGGGCTCGACGAGAAAGTCGTCGGCAACTTGTTCCTCGCTTCCATGATAGGCGGCATCGTCGGAGCGAAACTCCTCTACGTATTCGAAAATGTCCCGCTCTCGGAGCTCATAAGACACCCGCTTAACAACCTGCTTTCACGCGGGGGGCTGACTTATTACGGCGGATTCTTCGGCGCAATAATCCTTGCGTGGATAATCGCTCACAGGAATAGGCTCAGCATGTGGGTCGTCGGAGACCTCGCTTCACCGGCCCTAGCACTCGCCTACGCCATCGGGCGGATAGGCTGTTTTCTCGTGGGAGATGACTACGGAATCCCTTCGAACCTGCCATGGGCAATATCGTTTCCCAAGGGGCTCCCTCCGACAGAAGTACCTGTACATCCGACTCAACTCTACGAGATAGTAATAATGCTGATAGTGTTCGCGTTCATATGGAAGATTCGGACAAAGGAGAGACCCGCGGGATGGCTGTTCTCCGTCTATCTTATTATCGCGGGACTCGAAAGATTCCTCATCGAATTCCTAAGAAACACGACGCCGAGCCCCATACCCGACCTGTCGCTCGCGCAGCTTATGGCGATCCTGATAATCGCCATAGGCATATTCAAGCTCTACAAAATCCATTCCATGGGCGAGCCGGTCCTGGAACCCACAAACCCGAAAAAACTCGGGGACAAGAAAAAAGCGTAAGACATCGAAGCCGCAGCAAAATCCCTTATTCGTCGTCCTTCCCATAAGAAGTGCGTTGGGTATCTTTAATGCACCATGACGAAGATCGGCCGGGGTGACCTCGTTTTATCCGCTCTTACGGGTGCCCTCTATCCGCTAACATTCATGATCCCGCACACTGGGTTTATCTCCTGGGTGCTCCTCATACCGCTACTCTGGGCAATAGAGAAGAAGTCCCCTAGAGACGCTTTCAAGCTCGGGCTGCTTGCGGGGCTTATATCGAATTTCGCAGGCACGTACTGGCTCATAGGTACGCTCAGCAGATACGGGGGTTTCCCGATCATAGTAAGTGTTTTGTTCATACTCGTCCTAAGCGCGTTCTCGGGACTCTCGTTCGCTATATTCTCGTATATAGTCATAAGGCTCGGATTTTTGAAAAAACCGGGCGTGGTTTCCGCGCTCCTGGTAGCCGCCGTATGGACGTCCGTAGAGTACCTCTTTCCTTTCCTCTTCCCTTACGGCATAGCTAACTCGCAGGCTGATTTCATACCCGTCATACAGATATTCGACCTCTTCGGCGTGTACACGCTCTCCTTCATAATAGTGGTCGTAAATCTCACAATGATGAGGGTGCTGAAAAGGGCTCTCGGAGAATCCCCTCTCCCGGCGGGCGAGATAGCGCTCGCGCTCTTGCTCGTTGTATCCACCCTTATCTACGGGTACTGGAGTATCGATAAGGTCGACGCGGAAGTCGTCAGGGCTCCAAAGCTGAGGGTAGGAATGGTGCAGGCAAATTTCGATTTTCTCGAAAAGTCCGAGAGCCAGGAAGACGTAGTGACCGAAAGGCATAAAGAGATGTCCCTCGCCCTCAAATCCGACGACCTGATAATCTGGCCCGAAACCGCCATACAGGCGTGGTTCCCGACCTATTCCGATTATCTTCTGATAAAGGACAAGATGGCCATACCCCCGATGGACGGGAGATACTTCATAGTGGGCGGAATGTCGTTCACTCCCAAAGACCCAGACGCGAAGGAGCTGACGGACGAAAACACCTACAAATACAACACTGCATTTCTTGCCGATTCGAACGGAGAGATACTGGGAAGGTATCACAAGATCAAGCTCCTTCTCTTCGGAGAGTATCTGCCGTTCACGAATCTTATTCCGGCCATTAAAAACGTAAGCCCCGAGTCAGGCGATTTTGTGCCGGGAAGCCATCTCAACCTGTTCGAGATCAAGGAAAAGGGCGCGAGGATTGCTCCCATTATCTGCTACGAGGACATTATACCGTCGTTCAGCAGGGAGTACGTCGAGAAAGGGGCCAACCTCATCGTCAATATAACGAACGACGCGTGGTTCGGAAGGACAGTAGCTCCTTACCAGCACCTCCTGGTATCCATTCCGAGGACGGTGGAGACGAGGAGGTACCTCCTCCGGTCTACGAACACGGGCATAAGCGCCATAATAGACCCTGTGGGGAGAGTGATCAAAAAGACACCCATATTCGTGCGGACCAACCTCGAAGGGGAGGTCTGCCTCATGAACGGGAACGAGACCCTCTATGTACGTGTGGGCGACGTATTCCCGGTCGCGTGTCTCGTTTTCTGGGCAGGGTTCGCAGTTGTCAGAAAACTAAGGGGAAGGGATATCCCCTAGGGCGCTCAGGAAGAGGTCGTTCTCACGCGGCGCGCCTATCGTAACACGCATACAGTTCTCGAGCCTTCCCGGCTTATTGAAGTTCCTTATGAGCACGTCGCGTCCGATAAGCTCATTGTATACGTAGTCTGAATCCGGGACCCTGAAGAGGATAAAGTTGGCGTCGCTCGGATAGGGCTCGACGCCCCTCATTTCCGAAAGGGCTTTATATACCCTGTCCCTCTCCCTGACGATGAGCCGTATGTTCTCGGACACAAATTCGTAGTTCTCGAGGATCACTTCCGCCGTTCTCTGTGTCAGAGAGTTAATGTTGTAGGGG
>JBIOKC010000124.1:0-5639 GCA_044451425.1 Thermodesulfobacteriota bacterium | reverse complement strand
TTTATAATCTGTGCCTGCACCGAAACGTCGAGCGCGGATATGGGTTCGTCGCATACGATGAAAGCGGGGTTGAGAGCGAGCGCGCGTGCAATCGCAATCCTCTGGCGCTGTCCTCCGCTGAATTCGTGAGGGTAGCGAGGGAGGGCGTCGTCCCTGAGACCGACCGTACGGAACAGCTCGCGGACTATACCCTTTCTTTCGCCTGGCGTCGAGATGCCGTGTATGGTGAGTCCTTCAGAAACAATATCCTCGACCTTCATCCTCGGGTTAAGAGACCCGTATGGGTCCTGGAAGACTATTTGCATTTTTTTTCTGTAGGGGCGCATATCGGAGGGGTTGAGATCCGTAATGTTTTTGTCCTCGAAATATATTTCGCCTTCGCTTGGCTCAAGGAGCTTGATAATTGTTTTTCCGAGCGTCGTCTTTCCGCACCCGCTTTCACCCACGAGCCCCACAGTCTCTCCTTCCAAGACGGTCATATCGACACCGTCCACGGCCTTTACGAAATTCGAAACCCTGGACAGGACTCCTGACGTGACGGGGAAGTATTTCTTCAGTCTTTTAATCTTTACAAGTTCTCTGAGCGCCATATCAGCTCCCGAGCCTCACGTCTTCCGCCCTCCAGCATGCGGAGTAGTGATTGTCAGAATGTTCGGATAACGGCGGCTCTTCTCTTCCGCATCTCTCTATAGCAAGTGGGCACCTGTCCTGGAACCTGCACCCCGGAGGGAAGCTGCCTGGGCTTGGCACCATACCCGGAATTGCGTCAAGCTTCTCTTTACTCTCTCTCAGGTCGGGAATCGAGTTGAGCAGTCCGACCGTGTAAGGGTGTTTGGGGTTTTTAAACAGCTCATCAGTCGATGCGTGCTCTACCACCTTCCCCGCGTACATGACGTAAACCGTATCCGCTACCTCCGCGATTATACCGAGATCGTGGGTTATGAGGAGCACTGCCATCCCCATTTTAACCCTGAGATCGTCTATGAGCTCTAATATCCCCGCCTGTATCGTGACGTCGAGCGCCGTGGTGGGCTCGTCTGCGATCAGAACCTCCGGGCTGCAGGCAAGCGCCATGGCGATCATCACCCTCTGCGACATACCCCCCGAGAGCTCGTGGGGATAGTTCTTAATCCTCCTCTCGGGGGCCGGTAAACCGACCAGTTTTAGGAGACTGATGACTCTGTCTCTTTCTTCTTTCCCGGTAATGTTCAAGTGAGTCCTTAGTGATTCGCCTATCTGCTCCCCTACGGTAAATACTGGGTTTAGCGAGCTTATAGGCTCCTGGAATATCATGGAGATTCTGTTTCCGCGTATGGAGCGCAGTTCTTTGTCGCTGTACTTGAGCAGATTTGCGCCGTCGAACAGTATCTCGCCCGTGTCTATACTGCCGGGAGGCTCCGGAATGAGGCGCATAATGGAAAGTGCGGTAACTGTCTTGCCGCATCCGCTTTCGCCCACGACTCCTACAATCTTGCCTCTCGGGATAGAGAGGGATACGCCGCTTACGACCTCGACCTTTCTTCCTTCGGTCGAAAACGATACCCTAAGGTCTTTTATCTCAAGCGCGTTATCCATACTGTCTTTTTCTCCGCTTCGAGAATCTTACTCGTTTCCCGTGAATTTCGGGTTTATGGCGTTCCTGAAACCTTCTCCTATCAGGTTGAAGGCCGTCACGGTTAGAAATATAGCCGCGCCTGGAAATAGGACAAGCCACCATGCGAAGTCTACATACTTCTGAGACTGCGAGAGGACGTCGCCCCAGCTCGGATCAGGCGGAGGGACTCCGAAGCCGAGGAAGCTGAGCCCGGATTCGACAAGTATCGCTCCCGCAATTCCGAAAGTGGAATCCACGAGCACGGGCGCGAGACCGTTAGGGAGCATGTGCTTGAACATCACCCTGAAATCACTCCCCCCTAACGCTACCGCAGCCTCAACGTATCCAAACTTCCTCAACTTCAGGAACTCACCGCGTATAAGCCTCGCCACACCCGTCCAGCTGGTGACCCCTATTACTATCATTATGTTGTATATGCTCGGGTCTCTGAAAGCCAGTATCGTGAGTATGAGGAAGAATACAGGGAACGTCATCATTACTTCAAAAAGCCTGGAGACGATAAAGTCCGTAGTCCCTCCGTAATAGCCCGCGATACCGCCCAGTATTATCCCTATTGCGGCCGATATCCCCACGGCGATAAATCCTATCGAGAGGGATATCCTGGCTCCGAATATCATGCGCGCCAGCACGTCCCTGCCCCTGTCGTCGGTTCCGAAGAGGTGCTCACCCGACGGGGGCGACAGTATAAACATGAGATTGTTTTCGGTCGGACTGTATCTGACAGGGGGGAATATCGCGAAGTCACCGGGCTTGAGCCTGCTGTCGAGCTCTTTGAAATCCGTCCCGAAAAACTCGTTATAGCGGAAGACGACGGGGAAATAATATCGGCCCTCGTATTTTAAAACAATCGGATTATTCCCCGCGAGGAAGCTCTCGAAGACGGCGACGAATAAAAGCAGCAGGATGACTATAAGGGCTCCCAGCGCGAGCCTGTCTTTTTTAAACTTTCTCCAGACGCTCCGCCAATAGCCTACGCTTTTTTTCTCTGTCATCTTCTGCCCTCGAAGCTGATTCTAGGATCGACGAGCACGTAAACGAGGTCTGATATAAGTATTCCTATGAGCGTGAGGAATGCGGATATAGTGGCTATGGCCAAAATCATCGGATAATCGCGCGCGAGCACGGATTCGAACCCAAGCTGCCCTATACCTGGTATGGAGAATATGGTTTCAATTATGACGCTCCCGCCGATCATCGCGGGGAGAATGCCGGCGACGATTGTGATAATCGGAATAAGCGCGTTCCTGAGGGCGTGTTTTAATATGACCTTCGACTTAGGGAGTCCTTTAGCAGTGGCCGTCCTGACGAAGTCCTCTTTCAGCACCTCTATCAGACTGCCCTTCTGAAACCTCGAGAGATAAGCGAGGCTCCCGTAAGTCAGGCAGAATACGGGCAGGACGATGTGCCAGAGGAAATTGACCGCTTTTTCGTAGAACGTATAGTTCTCGGCACCCGGCGAGAGTATCCCGTAGACAGGGAATACGTTCCAGTACTCCCCGCCTCCGAGAAAATATATCAGTATCATCGCCATCCAGAAGCTCGGTATGGAGTAGAGTACGAAGAGGGCGAACGTGCTCGCCCGCTCACCCGGGCTCCCATGCTTGACGGCGGAATAAACCCCCAGAGGTATGGATATCGTATAAATGAGGATTATCGAGAGAATGTTGAGTGTGAGCGTAATGGGGATGCGCTCGGCTATTTTATCTATCACCGGCCTGTGGTCTTTGTAGGAGCGGCCGAAGTCGAGTGTGGCTATCTGCTTGAGCCATATCCAGTATCGGACGTATATGGGTTCGTCGAGGCCGTATAGCTTCTTCGTCTCCTGCACGATTTCCTGAGTGATGGCTTGAGATTTTATACCCTCGTCAAGCTGGAGCTTCCGTTCGACAGGGTTTCCCGGGGCGAGCTGGATTATGAAGAACGTGATTATCGTTATGCCCAGCATCGTGGGGATAAGGAGCAGGAGCCGCTTTATTATATAGTCTCTCATCTTCGGATCAATGGGAATTATATGCGGTTATCGGGAAAAGTATAAGTGAAACGCATAAATATATTTATACCTTTACCGTTCGGCTTAAAAAGTATACGGGCTTTCGGTAACTATTCCCGAGAAAGAATTATTACACACCGCTAGCTGCGGACACGCACGTATTACTAATTTTTGTATTTCTGGAGCGGGAGTGGGACGTACCACTCCGTGGGGTCTATTCCGAGCGGATGAACTACGACGTTCGCTAATCTCTTATCCACTGCAACTGTCGCCTTGCGGCAGAACAGGAACGTATAGGGCTGCTCGTCGTGCACAATCTCCGAGAACTTCCTGTAGAGTTCTATCCTTTTCTTTCTGTCGAATTCCTGTCTCGCTTCTTCTATGAGCTTGTCGGCTTCGAGGTTTTTAAACCCTACGAAATTCGACCCCTTCTCCGCCTGGGTCGTGCTCCATATTTGATACGGGTCGGACTCCACGCCCATGGACCAAGCGAGCGTTACGGCGTCGAAGTTCCTTTCGTTGAGTCTCATCGTGAAAACAGCCCATTCTGTCTTCCTTATCTCCATCTGAATACCGACTTTGTCGAGCTCTTCTTTAAAAATGGTGGCTATCTTCTCGCCCGTTTCGGACTCGTTCGGGATCAGGAACTCGAAAGCGAATTTTACGCCGTCCTTGTCCCTGACGCCGTCACCGTCGTGATCGATCCATCCGGCTTCGTCGAGAAGTTTCTTTGCCTCCTCGGGGTTATAGGGGATGGGCTTGATGTCCTTATCGTATTCGGGACTGTTGATGTAAAAGGGGTTCGTTACGACCGCTCCCAAGCCGAACATTATTTTCTCCAGTATGAGTTCCCTGTTTACGAGATATGTCATAGCTTTCCTTACACGCTTATCAGCAAAGTATGGCCTTGCCGAATTCCAACCGATATAGCTGTAGTTGGGCGTATAGTAGCTGAACTTGCCGAAGTGCTTCTCGAAATCGGGCGAGTTCGTCTGTCTCTCCCATTGTATGGGGGTGAGGCTCGCCACGTCGAGCTCCTGCCGTTTAAGCACCTGGAGCGTTACAGACGGGTCCGTGATTATCCTGAACACTATCTTGTTCAGGAGTGGTTTCTTCCCCCAATAGTCGTTGTTCCTCTCGAGCACGATCTCCCTGCCCGTCGTCCATCTGACGAACTTGTAGGGACCCGTGCCGATCGGATTCCTCCCGGCTGGGTTAGTGTTGAAGTCTCCCTTATCGAATATGTGCTTGGGCACTATGGGTATACCGCCGCAGAATTCGAGTGCCAGGAAATAGGGCCTCGCGTACGTGAACTGAACCGTGTATTTGTCAATCGCGCGTACGTCCTTTATTTCCTGGTAGTAGCTCCTCAGCTGGGGCGCGTCCACCTTGGGATCCATGATAGTCTTATACGAGAATACGATGTCGTCCGTCGTGAACGGGACGCCGTCATGCCATTTTACTCCTTTTTTCAGCTTGAACGTGTAAGTGAGCTTGTCATCGGATATTGTCCAGGACTCTGCCAAGCGGGGTTTGAGCTCGAGGGTATCGTTGTCTCTCTCGACGAGCGTCTCATATATATTCGGGTTATTGATTATCCCTTCGTAAGCGTCTGTCGCCGTTATGGGGTTAAGGGTGGCGGGTTCCGCGCCCAAGTGGTATATAAGCCAGTCGCCCTCGACGGGCCCTGAGGTTTTTCCCGGGGACGTATGGGACGCGCTCTCTTTTGTGCCGTTCTCTTTCGTCTTCTCGGAAGACCCACAGGAAATCAGCGCCGATAATATAACCATGCCAAGGAACGTGTAGAAAATAGATCTACTCAATTAAGTCTCCTTTAAGTCTCCTTTAAAATTGACGATTTATCCTTTTCCGGCTTTGTCGACTGCGCCGAGCAGCGGCCTTATCAGGTCGAGCGGAAGTGGAAAGACTATCGTCGAGCTCTTTTCGGACGCCATCTCAGCAAGGGTCTGGAGGTATCGCAGCTGGAGCGCCATCGGGCTCCTCCCCAGTATATCGGATGCCTCCGCGAGCCTT
>JBIOKC010000123.1:0-5715 GCA_044451425.1 Thermodesulfobacteriota bacterium | reverse complement strand
GCCGAGGAGAGTGGAATAGGCAAAGAAGGCGAGGCTGATTGCGAGAATAGCCGCCCCCATCTCATGTGGAATCCTGCTTTGGAATGCGAGGGCCGTGAGGCCGGCGCCGGATTCGCCACTCGTCCAGAAGCCGCTGGAAATAATCACAATACCGGTGAACGTGCATATCACTATAGTATCTATAAAAGTCTGCGTCATGGAAACGAGAGCCTGACCAACCGGGTTCGGGGTCTTCGCGGCCGCTGCGGCTATAGGCGAGCTTCCCAAACCTGATTCGTTTGAAAAAATGCCCCTCGCGACCCCTATTCTCACTGTCTGACCGATCGTCGAGCCTATGAAACCTCTGGCGGCAGCCGAAGGGGAAAAAGCATGGGAAAAAATCAGGTAAAACGCATGAGGGATGTTCTCTCTGTTGGCGAAAAGAATTATTGAAGCGCCTATCACATAAAAAGCCAGCATGACAGGTACTATTGTGCTTGTCGCTTTCGCTATGCTCTTGATACCGCCGACTATGACGAGACCGGTTCCTAAACACATCACGAGACCGGAAACCCATTCGGGGACGCCGAAAGCTGTGTGTATAGCGTCCGCAACAGAGTTCGATTGGACCATGTTCCCTATTCCGAAAGCCGCAATGGAAGCGAATATCGCAAAGAGCATCCCCAGCCATCTGAGCCCCAGCCCCTTCGAGATGTAGTACATAGGCCCGCCGCTCATTGTACCGAACTTGTCCACTTCCCTGAATTTGACGGCAAGCACGGCCTCCGAATATTTCGTCGCCATACCGAGGAACCCGGTAACCCACATCCAGAACATCGCCCCCGGGCCGCCCACTGCGATCGCCGTCGCGACCCCCGCTATGTTGCCCACCCCGACTGTCGCCGAAAGCGCCGTCATTAGCGCCTGAAAGTGGGATATGTCGCCTTCACCCTCCTCCTTTCTCTTAATGAAAGCAAGGTAAAGGGATGGGATGAGCGCCCGGAACTGGATGCCCCTCAAAATGACAGTAAGGTAAATACCCGTCCCTAAAAGAAGGACTATGAGAGGGATACCCCATACGAAACCGCTCAATTCCGTAAGGTAACCCGTTATCGATTGCTGCATTGCCATTATCCTAAAGGGTATTTAAGGGCTAACACCTTATCACATTTACGCGACTAAAGTAAATACCCAAAAACAGGAATCATCTCAATACATTTTCAGAAACCCCTCTCACCTTGCCAGGGGAGACGATTATTGCAAAAAAAAAGCCGCTTATGTACAATTATTCAATAGCTCATGGTTTTTTACGGAGGCAATACCAGATAATGACATCACAGAATCCATTTACAGCTTTGAAAGAAGAAATGGATAAGCTGGTTATAGGACACGAAGAGGTGAAGATATCTCTCCTCCTCGGAATAATAGCCAGGGAGCACATCTATGTCGAAGGACCGCCCGGTACTGCGAAGACTATGCTTGCCGAGATTATTTCGGGCGCGGCGCAGTTGAAATTCTTCTTTTATCAGCTACACAGGGATACCAGACTCTCGGAACTCATTGGGGACCTGGTAATTTCTAAAGAGACAACAGACAAAGGCGAAGTTATTAAACAAAAGGTTGTCAAAGGAGGGATATTAACGGCCGAGATATGCCTTCTGGACGATATATCGAGAGCGCCCGGAGAATCCCTCAACGTACTGCTTAGAATCCTGAACGAGAGAAAGTTCTTCGACGAGGAAATCCCGCTGCTGACGGCGATCGCGACCAGCAACCCGACCGCCGACGAATATTACAACGAGCCCCTCGACCCGGCCAACCTCGACAGGTTTGTCCTGCAGATAAGCGCTCAGGGCCTATCCTACGGGAAGAAATGGAACGAGGCGAAGGAAGTCATAAGGCTCTACACGCAGAGACCGATCGAATACAAGGTGCCCCCGAGGGTCAGCAGGGAGGTTTTCGACGAATATTACAAGAAGCTGGGAAGTCTCGAGATACCGCTTGAAGTCCAGGAAGGGCTCGCGAATTTCGTGGAGACGCTAATAGAAGATTACGGATGCAATGAAACGAACTCTTTGATTTCCGACAGGACGTTTTTCGTAAAGTCGCTCAAGATCATGAGAGCGCATGCCCTACTGCACAGCAGGGAAATTTGTACGCTCGAAGACCTCAATGCGCTTAAATACATGACTGCTTTCCGAATTCCTGAAGAAATATTCCTGCAGCTCGACCAGATTATAGAGGACCTCGCCTCCAAAAAAAAAAAGACAGGGACAGGGGGACCGAGCTAGAGGAACAACCGCCCTCAGAGTTTGATAAAGACGCCCTTCAAGAGCAAAAGCAGGAGATCCCCGACGAACAGGGAAAAAAAGAGTCCCAGGAACAGCTCACAGAAGCCCGCAAGACCTTCTTCCAGGCACTAAAAGAACTCAAGGAAAATATCCAGAAGGAAAGCTCCATGGCTCCGCCCGAGGAAATGAACGTGCCCTCGGACCCTACGGGTCAGGCATCGGACGACGGGAGGAGAAGGGACGACAGGAAGCCTCCAAAGACAACCAAAGTCTTCGCGAGCAAATCCCCGGACCCCGGGGACGAGGAAGATTACTGGATCGGCGGGAAGAGGAACCTCGAGTCGGCCGACAACGTAAAGATCTTAATGAAGGTCCTCGAGGGAAATTTCCAGAGAAGCATGGCTTTGAAGGCTCCTCACCCAGGCGGACTACCCAGAAAGTGGAAGAGAATGAATTACTTCGACGAAATCGAGGACGTCGATCCGTATGAGGCGATATTCTGGTCGGAGTACACCACGCCGACTCTACCCAGGGTCCACAAACGGGAAAAAGAGATGATGGGCGGGGAGATCGCGATCCTGAGGGACGTGAGCACCTCCATGATGGGGGTATACAGCGAATGGTCCTCATCGGTCGTGAGGGGAGTTATAGAGCTCGCAAGATCGAAAAAGATGAGAGTAGGATATGTGGAATTCAACCACCGCTCCTACAAATACAAGAGAAACTCCAGGTTCTTCACCAGGGATTACCAGTGGATGCTGGAGCTTGCCTCTAAAACGGAATGTTCGGGTAATACCAACTACGAAGACGCGCTAAAGGACGCGCTCATGGAGTTCAGGGGACGCGGCCTGAGGAACAAACATATCCTGTTCATAACGGACGGCATCCCGACTTCGGGCGACTGCGACGTGCTTGACGAAAGGTCGAGGTCGAAGAAATTAGGCGTCTGCATACACTCTATCTTCATAGGCTCCAAGAACTACCCCCGCATACTCCAGAAGATATCCGGAGAGACCAGCGGAACGCAGTTCATAGCTACACGGAGAAAAGACGGGACTATTAGGATCGAGAGAAGGGATAAGAAGCTTCTTATCCCCGCTCAAGAGGACAAGGCGCAGGTAGACCCCTTCAGTAAGGTATTCGCCTAGCAGATTACCTCTGATACTCGGACACCGCTCTCTGGTGATCTTCGTAATTATCTGAAAAGTAGTGAGTGCCGTCTCCCCGCGAAACGAAGTAGAGGTAGTCCACCGGTGCGGGACTCATAGCGGCGATTATGGATTCCTTACCGGGATTGCAAATCGGGCCCGGAGGGAGTCCTTTTATAACATACGTATTATATTGTGTCATGGTGTTGAGATCGTCCCTCGTCAGTTTGCCGTCGAAACCCTCCCCTAGGCCGTAGATAACTGTCGGATCGCTATCGAGCTTCATCCCGAGCTTTAAACGGTTATGAAATACAGCGGAGACCAGCGGCCGCTCCGATGCGGCGCCGGTTTCCTTTTCGATTATGGACGCGAGCGTTATTATCTCGTTATCCGTAAGGTTCACCCTGTTTTTTAAACCGCCCAGAGACGTATAGACCTTATCGAACCTTTCGACCATCATAAGGATGAATTTCTCGGGAGTGACTCCTTTGGTGTAGGTATATGTGTCGGGGAAAAGATGACCTTCGATACCGGTGACGTGACGTCCGGGCAGACTTTCCAGGAGTTTAGGATCCGCAGACTCGGCGAGGAACCGTTTGCCGTCGAGAACCCCGTTCTTGTCGAGAAGTGCGGCGATATCTTTTACGGTAAGACCCTCGGGTATTGTGACCTTATGTACGAGCACGTCACCCCAGGCGATCTTGAGAGCTACATCCGCGATCGTACTTCCCTTCTTGAACTGATATTCCCCCGCTTTGAGTTTGTCCTTCCAGCCCTTGACGATAACGTAGGCGACAAAGAGGTTCCCGTCCCTGATTACTCCTTCGTCCTCCAGCAGGGCGGATATCTTTCTAACGCCTTTACCCCTGGGTATATCAATTATCTTATCTTCCGAAACGGAAGGCACATTAGTGACGTAGTAATAAAATCCTGACAAAGCCGATACGCTCAGAATTAATATTACAAGGACCGCAAGGGAGATGATCTTGAATTTCCTGGAACCCATATTAAGACTAAAAAACCACAGGAATTAGTGCTTTTCAATGACGGCGAGGTCGTCCCTGTGGATAACCTCGTCGCTGTACTTGTAACCGAGTATGCTCTCTACTTCCTTCGTGCTCCTGCCCATAATCCTGCGAATCTCTTCCGAGTTGTAGGAGGTGAGCCCTCTTGCTATCTCCACACCTCTCTCGTCCACACAGGTAACAGATTCCCCGATCTCGAACTTTCCTCGCACACCCTTAATGCCCGAAGGCAGGAGGCTCTTGCCCTGCGTGATGATAGCCCTCTCAGCTCCTCCGTCTATCACCAGCTCGCCGGCTGATTTAAGAGTGAACGCGATCCAGTGCTTCCTCCCGCTGAGTATCTTCTTCGAAGGGAGGAAAACGGTCCCGACGTCCTTCCCCGCGAATATATCGTCGAGCGTAGTCTCGCCTTTCCCGTTTGCGATTATCGTAGGCACCCCGAATGCGGCGGCCGTACGGGCAGCCTGTATCTTCGTTTTCATCCCTCCGGTCGTTGCACATCCGAGTGTATCCCCAGCGACCGACTCTATCTCTTCTCCTATCTGGTCGATGAGAGATATGAATTCAGCGTCGCGGTTTTTCCTAGGGTCTTTGTTATAGAGTCCTTCTATATCGGTTAGCAGTATCAGAAGGTCGGCCTCGACGAGAGCGGTCACGAGAGCGGCGAGGTTGTCGTTGTCGCCGAGCATTATCTCTTCCACGGCGACCGTATCGTTTTCGTTTATTATGGGGATTATCCCCATGTCAAGGAGCGTCGAAAGTGTTTTACGGGCGTTTAAGAACCTTTTCCTGTCGGCGAGTCCGTCGTGTGTGATCAGAATTTGCGCTACCGTTTGGCCGAATGAAGAAAAGGCCCTCTCGTAATGCCAGATGAGCGTACTCTGTCCGCATGCAGCGATAGCCTGTTTCATCGATATCTCGGTCGGTCTCCTGCTCAGGTGGAGCTTTTTCATCCCGGAAGCAATCGCCCCCGAAGAAACCACTATGACCTCGATATTGCTCGACCTGATTTTTGATATCTTCCCCGCAAGAAAGTCAAAAACGCTCTCCGATAGATTCCCTTTTTTATCCGTGAGGACGCTGCTGCCTATCTTTATAATTACCCTTTTAGTCTTGGAAATAATTGACTTTCTATCGGATCTTTTCATCTGAGCCTTGCAAAAATTGATTTTTCCGTCGAGCCGTTATTAATCTGAATTCTTGACAATGCCACGGCGCCTAGCTATCTTAGTTCTTCAACAAAGCGGGAATAGCTCAGCTGGCTAGAGCGTC
>JBIOKC010000122.1:0-5780 GCA_044451425.1 Thermodesulfobacteriota bacterium | reverse complement strand
CTCCCACTGAGGGAAGAGGGAAATTAAAAAAGTGGGGGGGGGGATGTCGCGGGGGCTGCGGAATTGGGCTTGATCGGAGTGTTCTTTGCATTGCGTAAAAGAATGGCGAGTTCGTAATCAAGAAAAAAAAACAATCTTTGATGGAGGATATATGTTAAGAACATCAACTAATGTATGGAAGGTTTTCTTATTTGCTATCGCATTGACGTTCGCTTCAATGTTCGCGGGATTTAGCGTGGCCCGTGCGCAAGAGTGCTCTATAGGAATAGTGAAGCAGGCCGATGGAGCCGGGGACCTGGTGTTCGACTTCGTTACCCGTTCGTCCGGAGGATACGGAGAGTTCACGCTAACTGACGGGGCGGGGACCGGCGGGCCTTTTTGGGACACACATTTTTACGAGCAGAGAGCTGCCGACACCGGGCTGGGTGCTCTCGCATATTAACTGTGTGTCACAGGGTCTTTAATCACCGATATTCAGGATGGCGTGAGTATGGTTCGCCTAACGCCTTCGAGAACGGGGACATGCACATTCGTCAATGTGCCTCCGCTGTCTCGCACATCCCTACGCTAAGCGAATGGGGGATGATTGCGGCGGCTGTGGGGTTAGGATTTGTCGGCGTGTTCTTTGGGGTGAGGAAGAGAAGTGCAATTACTTCTTAAAAGAAAGTAATACAAATCCCCCTGAATCCCCATTTGCAAAGGGGGGAATTGAAAGAATGGCGGCGGGGCTGATGTTCGTAGGTGTGTTCTTCGCAGTGGGGGCGGAGAACGGCGCAGGCGAGCGTATTGTATAAGTAATAAATATAATGAATGGATTCCCGATCGTGGTCGGGAATGACAAAAGTCATGAAGCCTCTTCCTCAGGAGTTGAGGAAGGGGCTTTTTTTATGGCACGAAAGAAGAAAAGGCAAAGATAATGATCTTCTTTTCCTTGATGAAAAGAAGAAAAATCTTCCGACACTCAGGATTTCGGCTATAATCGTTCGTAAATGCTAAAAATCTATCAATTCTACCCGCAGCCCTGATAGGTTTTTCTATGTGTTTACGTACGATTTCTTGACGCCGATTCTGCGAATGTCGGGGGAGCAAGACGAGCTTGCCGCGCTAGCAATGACAGTGCGGCTCCGGTTGGAGTATGGAAAGCAGGTTGTGTTACATGGGGATGAATGAGGATCATTCGATGAAGCGTTTACAGTCGGGCACTTTGAACGTCTTGCCTACGACGTCGCCCTCCGAGCGGAGGAGCTGAGTGAATATGCCCCGGTAGTCGTTGTCCACCTTCGCGTCTTCCACCTTGATTTCGCAGGTCGCGGAGTTGAGGGTCCCGCGTGAGCTTACGTAAACGGTGTGATCGAACAGCACGTACTCGAACGGGTTATACATAACTTGCTTGTTCCTAAGTGCGGCTATGCCGAAAACGGAGTAGCGGTTTTTCCCGGCGGGGTCGATGGTAAGGGTCTTGAGCGTCCCCTCTCTTGCGTTCCCGATGCAGTTGAGAGCGCAAAAAACCCTTATCTCCTTGTCGAGGATCACCACCTTGTCTTTAATGTCCTTCGCCCGGAGCCGGGCCGGGTGGGAGATGAGGACTGCGCAGAGCATAAGCGCGGCCGGAAGATATCTGCCGATATTGCGCATGAGTAATAGTGTAACCTGTATGCGCGGTATTGAAAGTGGAATTTTGAAGGAGGCTCCCGGACGGGCGCGGCGGAAAGTTTCGAGTAAGGTTTTTTTCCTATTGTAATTTAAATCCAGCGGAATTAATTTTAGTGTCAATATTACAATAACAGGCTCACGTATGCTTATTGCCTGTCTCCGGTTGGAAGGGATTAAGGAATCTTGAGATACACATATAGGATAATTATCTCGCTGCTCGTCGCCATACTGTCAATCGGCGGCTGCAACGGCAATAACTCGGGGAACAACAGCCCCCTGCCCCCGGACCCCAGCCAGTGGGCATGCGAGAGCTCATACACCCCGCCTACTCAGGCGCAAATAGACGAATTTTGCAGTACGCATTCCGGCGCGGGGCAGAAAGCTCCGATAAATCTCCAGAACCCTCCTCCGTTATCCGAACTCGACGCGAAGAATGAGTACGATCTGGCGTTCCTGAATTTTCTGGAAGCCAGGGACTATGCGACCGAACTTGGCTGGGCGGGTGACATGAATTGGAGACTGACTGGGCCCTATGTGGGAGAAATAGGTAAGGGTCAGAACTACGGCGTGCATCCCGCTGTCAGAATCTACTACTCCCCCGAGGTAGTGGAGTGGCTCTGTAACGGCAGAGAGGGCAGCATACCCGACGGGGCTATGATTATAAAGGAGATGCACTCGATTAACGACAAGCTCGGAATCACCCTTGATAAAGAGGGCTGCATGGTAATTAAGAACGACGTCGATCCCCTGTCCTGGACCGTCATGGTGAAGCAAAGCGGCGCGTCTTACGACGGCTGGTATTGGGCTTCCTACTCCACGGTCCCGGACCCTCACGATTCCGCATGGGAAGTGGGGAATCCCCCGGTTTTCGACGCGTCGGGCGTTACTAGTAACGATTTCTTCGAGAACGGTTTAATACCGACACAGCCGGACCCGCTCTGGTATCCGACGGGATATGTTTTCTCGAGCACGAATAAAATTCCGGATGTGGTTTATCCATACAGCGAATACGGGAATAACTGCATTAACTGCCACGCTTCGGCAGAGACCGAATCTACATTTTCATCGCTCAATAATATATTGACTCCGGGTCTCGGGTATAAGCAGTTCGATTCGGGAGCGGCTACGAGGTCTTTTCCCTCGGCATTTCCGGTAGCTCCTCAGCCGGGGCTGATAGCCCTGATGACGCGGGGCTCGGGATCGGCGGAAGCGCCGGGCGTTTCCCGAGGAGCTCAGGGCGCAGTCGACGGCTACGAATCGCCCTTTACGACTCCACTCGCGGAACCGACATCCGAGTTCCTGAATTTCTATAATCAACTCGACCAGGTTTCCTTCACCGCCGCCTGGCTGCTTCGTCTCCCGGCGGAGACCTACGACCACGTTGTGTCGAATTCGACCAGCACCGGGCAGTTCGTCACGTCGGACCAGTGCATCGGATGCCATGACTCCACTTACCTGAACGCCGCACTGCCCAATATGATCTACCAACAGGATGTAAACGGCAAAACGGAGCTCGTCAATCTTTCCCAGTACGGGGAATGGAGGGCGTCGCCCATGGGTCTTGCGGGACGCGATCCTATCTTTTTCTCGCAGCTTCAGAGTGAGACGAACAACCTGCCTCAATACACGACATGTGTTGAGAACAGTTGCCTCCACTGCCACGGCGTGATGGGACAGCGCCAGCTGGCTATTGATACTCCCGGTCAGGATACGGATAACTGCAGCAGCTTGTTCGCTGTCGCTCCGCCTGACGGAGTGCCTTTCGGGAAACCGTTCGGTCTCAATATGGTGACGCAGTGGCCGGATTCCGCGCAGAACGAGTTTCAGAAATACGGGGCGCTTGCCAGGGACGGCATATCCTGTGCCGTCTGCCATCATATGTCGAACACCGATCTGGGCAGTGAAGAAAGTTTCACCGGGAATTTTGTTTCCGGTCCTCCGGACGAAGTCTATGGACCTTATAAGGACGACATTATCATCCCGAAACCGATGCAGCACGCCCTAGGTATAACGCCCGAGTTCAGGGATTATTTCGTGAGCAGGGACGCGTCCAGCTCGGATACGTGCGGAAGCTGTCACAACATACTTCTCCCGATAGTCACCAACGAGGGGGAGATAACCGGCGCGAGTTACGAGCAGACCACTAATCTCGAGTGGATAAACAGCGACTTCGCTCCCGGCAAGCCGGGGTTCCTCTCGTGCGCGGACTGCCACATGCCTACGACGTTCAACGGACAGCAACTGTCGTTTCAAATAGCCAATATCGAATCGAACGAGATAGCGCCTACTACCGACCGTCTGCCCGATTCGGATATAACGCTTACCGAGCGGGACGTTTATGCCAGACACTCGCTCCACGGCCTCAACCTCTTCATAAACCAGATGTTCCAGCAGTTCCCGATAGTCCTGGGGGCGCGTCAGATCGACTACATGACCGGAACGTCGACAGTTCCCTCTTTGATTACCGGAGCGAATTCGATTGTCGATATGGCGCAGAATCAAACGGCCTCTATCGATGTTCAAACGCTCGAAGTCACCCCCCAGGGGCAGCTGAGAGCGGTAGTTAAAGTAATCAATAAAACCGGTCATGATCTGCCGTCGGGCGTGAGCTTCAGACGGGTATTTATCGAGTTCCTGGTACGCGACGCGCAGGGGAACGTGCTCTGGGCCTCGGGACGGACGAACGAGCTTGGCGCCATAGTCAAAGGTACTACCGAGGATGTCCTTCCGAGCGAAGAGCCGCTCGAGCATCCCGATGCACCCTACCAGCCTCACTATCAGACAATCACACGGGACGATGAGGTGCAGATATACCAGGAGCTTATCGAAGATTCGGACAGCCATCTCACAACGAGCTTCCTCAGGCGCTTCAAGACCGTCAAGGATAACCGCATCAGACCGAAAGGCTATGATCCCGCTTTGTTCCTGACGTTCGACTCTCCTTATATTAAGGCCCTCGACGAGACACACGGCGAAGCGGCGCAGGATCCTTATTATACCGACCCCAAGCTCACGGGGGCGGACGAGATCGAATATTTGATACCGCTCGATGCGGCGACGCTCGGCAAGGTCCACGACGTGGAGGTCACTCTTTATAACCAGTCTATACCGCCCTTTTATCTCCAGGACAGGTTCAACGACGCGAACCAGGGGCCGGCGGAGAAAAGCGAGATACAGCGTCTTCATTACCTGACGAGCCACCTGAACGTCGATCAGGTTTCGGATGGCGAAGGGAATAAGGTCTTGAAGGACTGGAAGCTGTTTATAACCAGCAAAACCGCCGAGCTTAAGTAGAGTTTTTCTTCTTTTTCCTGGTACAAGGAAGTAAAAATCACGCACTTAATGTGGGTAGTGAAAAGACTAAAGAAAGCAGAAAGGCGTATATTATTCTCTTCTTTTCCTTGATGAAAAGAAGCAATAATCATCCGACAGCGCAGAATTTGGATAAACTCCTTTGTCAACGCTAAAAATCTATCAATTCCGCCCCGGCCCCGATAGATTTTTTTGTGCGTTAACAACCGAGATCCTTAACGCGAATTCTGCGAATGTCGGGAAAAGACTCCTTTGATTGCTTGGAGTATTAAGGTACACCCCCATCCTGCAGCAATTTGAATTAAGCAAGAGTGTGCCGGCAGTTTAGGCTCGAAGTAGCTCCCCCTCAAGGGGGAAGGATAAAAATGAAAGAGAAAAGCTGGATTCCCGATAGAGGCATTCGGGAATGACAAAATATATGTGTACCCCCTCTCCCTCCCCGAAGGGGAGAGGAAATTCAGGGAATCGGGTTCCTGATTAAGGCGTTAGGGAAGAAACGGCCGGTACCGGTGAAATGGTTCCAAAATTATGTAACTATCCTCGATAATTTCGTTTTTCGCTCTCCGCGATATACCCGCGAATCGAGAAAATTTATTCTAATATTTCCGCTGTTATTAAATTAGGGTCTAGATAAGATTTAGAGCATATTTTGATTTTAAATTTACCAGCAAAAGTTTGTAAATATCTTTATCTCTGTTGTTAAACCTAAACTCACTTTCTTTTAGATGCAAATTAAAGCTCTCTGTACCCACTCCATTAAATTTCTGAAGCCTCCTCTTAACAAAACTCCAGAAAGATTCTATCCCGTTTATATG
>JBIOKC010000121.1:0-5811 GCA_044451425.1 Thermodesulfobacteriota bacterium | reverse complement strand
GGGAAGGTCAAGACGGGGGGAGGACCTTCATCTCCCCGGTATCCCCGAATATTTTCTGCCCTTCGCGATAATAACTTGTTGCGTATTAATCCCACAGGCGTTTATAATCAATGGAGCGCGCGGGGGGTGGGGCGGAAGTTGCCCTTTAGGTCTTGGGACTCTTGATCCGGGAAAAGGCGCGCCTCGAAAGGAGAAGCGAGTCTAATGAAAAGAGCGATTCTTGTCTTGATTATGGTTTTAGCTGCGGCTTCTGTTTCCTCAGCGGGAGAAAGCCCGCAGAGCACCGTGAACGGGTTTTATAATGTCTATCTGAAACTCAAAACGAGAGGTATACCGAGCGCGAAAGATCTCGAGAAGTATAAGCCTTATCTGACCCCGGAGCTGGCTTCGATGCTCAAGTCGGCGGACGAAGCGGAAATAAAATACAAGAAAGAGACGAAGGGCGAGGTACCCCCGCTCGTCGAAGGCGACGTATTCACTTCCCTCTTCGAGGGCGCCGATTCCTTCAAAGTGCTTGACTGCAGCGAGAGCGGGAATACCTGCTCGTGCTCGGTCGAGTTTAAAAACACGGGCTCGGGTGACGTAAAGACCTTCACGTGGAAGGACGGGGTCACGCTCGCGAAGGAAAAGTCCGGCTGGCTGATAAGCGACATACAGTACAAGGGGAACTGGGACTTCGCCGCAAACGGCACTCTCGTACAGACACTCAAGAGCGTCATCAGCGGCGATACCGGGGACTGAGACTGCCTGTCGTTGTAACTCAGGTAAATTTCCCCGGGTGATCCTCAGGCGGGTATTTCGCAAGATTATCGCGGAGGTGTGCTGATGCAGGAAATACTGCCGGGAATATTCCACTGGACTACATACCACGAAGGTATAGGACAGGACGTCCATTCGTATTACGTCTCGGATGCAAAGCCGGCTTATCTCATCGACCCCAGGGTTCCGAAAGAGGGCATCGGCTGGTTCGGGAAGCATAAGGCCCCTGAAAACATTTACCTCACTAACCGTCTTCATTACCGTCACAGTAAAGAGTTCGCGAAGCGTTACGGCGCCGAAGTCTGGTGTCATAAGGCGGGCCTTCATGCGTTCGGAAGGGGTAAGAAGGTAATGGGGTTCGACCACGGGGACAAGCTTCCGGGCGGCGTGTTAGCGCTCGAAGTGGGTGCTCTGTGCCCGGAGGAGACGGCGCTCTTCATCCCGCTCGTCAAGGGGGTCCTTTCGATCGGGGATGCGATTATAAGGGAAGACGGCGATCTCGGATTTGTCCCCGATTATCTGATGGGAGACGATCCTGTAGGGGTGAAGTGGGATCTCAGGAAGGTTTTCACGTCTCATCTGAAGAGGGATTTCGACACAATGCTCTTCGCCCACGGCGAGCCGCTCGTAGGCGGCGCTAAAAAAGAGCTCCTCCGGTTCCTGAAGGGTCGATCATAAGACGCACATTGAGAAGAATACGGATTTATTATTTAAAAATGCCATGAGCAGGTTAAGCTCGTTTTTTACAATGGAAAGCCTGACTCTCGGTACAAGTCGTGAATAGGTTGCTTCTCGTGTTGAAAAATCTTGCCGATATTAAAACCGGAATTCGGTGAGAGAGTGCTCCCCAAAAGAACTCCGTTAGCCCAGTAGGATCCCGTCTCTCCGGCTGGGAGCAAATCATAGACATAACTACCGCTGTACCGAACTTTCTCAATTAATACTATCTTCGCACCATCCAATATTTCACCCGGACAGAAATCAGTTATTTCTCCGTATTCTGCAGTTGGATGTGTTCCTGATACAAATAGCTCTCTCCCGTCATTCAATACCAGATGACTGAGTTCATTACTTGCTGGCACGGATAATTTCAATAAAAGTTCAATCGGTTTTATTACCTTGTTCCCAGCCAAATCCACAGTGAAAACAGCCATCCCCGTACTCAGATGGCTTACGGGAACATTTCCTTCGGGGGTGGAGATTAATGTGTCATATGAGAGGCAATCGGGGATAAGATTACTCTGAGCGTTGGCTGTTGTAAGATTTAGTTTTTGGTTAATCATCATAACGGATAAAACAGTCGGTATGATGAACGCACCCTTCGTTACTTTCTCAAGGAACTCTCTTCTTTCGGGATTAACCTTATCTAGAAATTTCTTTTCCTTCATGGAATTATCCTCCTTCTTATTCCGGTATATTAAGATTAAGTTATTGAAAAATAAGGTTCTGCAAAGGGGTTAAACTTATCCTACCTTAGTGGTTAAGCGTTTCCTGAGAGCAATCGCTCCGATAACCCCAAGTAGACCTACCATTGCAATCATACCTCATTCAGAGAGGGTGGGGATAATAATTTTCTCACCAGCAAAAACACTTACCGTAGACGCCAGTGTGGTTGTTATTGCACCTATGATTACTCTCATCTAACTTCCTCCAGTTGGGATTAATAGAGCAAACTCCATCCATGACTTTAGAAACCACGTTTAACTGATAAGAAACAGAACTCTATCCCAGTGTACCACCATTTGGAATCCCAGAAGGCACATTAGGGGTAGGTGCTATTGCTATTACTTGTGTATAGGCGCCATAAGGTGGGTAAGGAACTACATTATATCAATAATAGTGGTAATGGTAGTTATAGTGGTCCATTAAAATCCCCGTTGATTTCCGACATCCTTTGCTCTATTATCTTACTGGATACGGGGCGCAATGGGATGTGTTACGAGGTACATACTTTCCCGATTCGTGTTCTTCTTGCTCCCTTTCTCGGAGGAGTGAGTTAATTCCTTCGTTCAAAAGACAAACAAAGTAATCCCAGGAGGCTTATATCATGTTCATAGCAAGGTGGCAGGTCGAGGCGAAGTTCGGTTACAAGCAGTCGGCTATAAATTCCATGAAGAAGTGGCTCGAAGAAGTGGGCTCACAAGCCGGGTGGAAGCCCGATAAGGTGAGGATTATCACGGGATCGATAGGCGCGAACGAGTCTACGATAGAGATCGAGATGAAGATAAAGGAACTCAAGGAGCTCGACGAGGCATGGACTAAGCTCTCGAAGCTGAAAGAACATAAGAAATGGGGAAAGGAATTCGAGGAGTACATCGTCTCCGGCACGGCAAGATGGACGATATATAGAATCGTCGAGGATTGACAGCTTCGTCTATCCGAATTTCTCGTATTGGTGCTCCTTCAAACTGCGTCCCGGAACCGACGGAATGGTCGAGACTACGACCGGGGGCGAACTCGTGCCGGAATAATTCATGAAAATTGAATCTCGGAAAAAGTGATGAAACGCATAGACGGGAAGAACAGGATGGGGTTCAGACTGGTAGATGCACGGAAAACACCGAGCCCAAGCTCGGCTTGCTCGAGACCTCGACGCGTCTGGGTTCTCAACGATCGCGAAACGCAGGTAACCGTGGGAGGGTGATAACCCCAGTTATCGCCGATTTAAGTCCTGTCACTCACCCCATAAATTACAAATGTTCACAGTATGATAATGAAGTTTTAAAGACTCCACCGATTAAGAGAACTACAATTTGTTGTGACGATGTTGTGACGCAGACTATGGAATTGCCGGGAGGGATGGAATATAATATCTATATAAATCCAGATAGGACGGTCTAAATTATGGCAGGCGGACAGGTGGTAAAAGAATTAGATTCTGTGGATACAAGTAATCAGATTTTACTTAAACAATTCCCGCCTAAGTTAAGAAAATTAGCAAAATATCTACTAGAATCAGAACAATCTATGACCGTTTCCGATGCGTGCCGGAAATTAAATTTAAACCGGGCCAGTATTGGAACGTTGATATATAAGTCCAAACAAAAAGGTAACGATTTCGTACAATTTGTTGAGGAAGAATCAAAAATGCTGCTCCATACTAATAGGATTGGAGTTTACAAGGCTACTATCAATGGGGCGGTTTCAGACACGAGTACGAGCCATAATGACAGAAAATTATATTTTCAATTGGCTGGGGACATAAAAGAAACACCCAATATCAACATCGGTTCCCTCTCGCTTGGCATCAATATCAATACCATCCAACTGCCCGAATCTAATGCGCCTAAAGGCGTGATCGACATAGAACCATCTATCCCTAAAGGGAAGGGCTGAGCGTAGGGCAGGGAAGTTATTGAAGGATATGCAGGTAAGTGGGGAAATTGAAGCACCCTGCGGGGATAGAAAATCATTATTAAACGATGTAACAATGATTTCTCAACCACAAACATTAAAAGAAGCAGGTTTTAATAATGGAGTTGAGGCCCACCGTTGCAAAACTCTTGCCGATATGCCCGAAGAAGAATTTGAAAGACATATATCTCAGAGAAGATAAAAAAGAAAGAAGAATTAACAGCACCCGACTTTATCTTCGGTTAAAGCGCTATGTCCTTCTTTGTAAAGAAAAGCCACGATAAATAAACCCACAGCCGGATCGGCCCACCAGAGACCAAATAAATAATTGAGACTGAGTCCGACGAGTAGTGCGGCCGATAAAAGTACACACGCTAATGTCTGTTTCGAATCGGCTAAAAGGCTCCCGCTGCCCAACCGTCTCCCGACATTGTTTTTATAATAATATAGGATGGACATAACGATAATCGATACGACCGCAATAATGATCCCGAGCAAGCTCGATTTCGGTACTTCACCAATATATAGCTTTTTCGAAGATTCATATAATATGTAGGTGCCGAAAATGAAAAATGAGCAAGCGACAAGCTTAATAGCTACCTTTTCTCTTCTCTCGTGTTCGTTATCGGCCATTAGATCCGCTCTTGAAAACCTCCAGATCATTACACCGCCCGAAAGTGACTCCATGAAACTATCGAGACCAAACCCGACCAAAGCAATACTGCCTGCCAAGACTCCCGCTAAGACAGAGACTAGTCCTTCTATAAAGTTGTACACAACGGTAAAATACGAGAGATATAGAGCCTTCCTAAATGACGTTGACCTTATCGATTCCGATCCTATAATCGACACAGCTTCGTTACATAATTTCATTTTATCTTGGATTTTTATAGAAGGCATTTTATAGATAACTTCCCTTTTGCCAGTATACTTGGGGATATATGACATGACAATCTCCTCAAGGAGTAGGTTTAGGCTCTTATCCTGTTTAGCCGCATAAGTGCATCGAGATAATGATACGAACAGAGAGAGGAAGTATTGGTGATTACTTCGCTTACTTCGCCGCTTTTGAGGAACTTACTTTCTTCTTCCCCAGCTCCCGCGGCCTTCCTTTCTCGGCCTTTGTAAGATCGTCCAGGAATGCCATGCCTCGAGAGCTTGATTAATAAATAAGAAAGGGGGCTGGAGCCCTCCTAGCTAATCTTTACTCGAACATTCCCTAATATAAACTTTGTTTAATTCCGTCACTTCTCCCAAGATCAGATATTTTGAAGTTGGATCACTGCTCATTAGCGGGACTTGTATATATTTGCTCCCGTCCCACTCAAAGAAGGTCAGGCACGCAAGTTTATGACAGGTACAGTTGTGGTAATCGTTTGTGGTAATATCGAGATGAAATTCACTCTCCTCTACTTCATGGGAAAAATCTACGCGCAAAGATTCACACCAGTTAGGATTGAGTTCAGTGGGTTTTAGGTATCCCATGACTCTATACGGAATCTTACTCTCTTTTGGTTGCTCAAGTGCACCGTGTAACCTGCACTCGTATTCCGCGACTGTTTCAGTGTTAGGGTCCCACGCCCTCCAATCCTTATTGCCGTCGCTTTCGGTTTCCACTTGGGACTTCACTTTTTTTACTGCTTTCATTATAATACCTCCTATTTGTGATATTGTTAACATTTTAACAATATCTCTTTT
>JBIOKC010000120.1:0-5846 GCA_044451425.1 Thermodesulfobacteriota bacterium | reverse complement strand
CTACTCCAACGTTCTCGGCTTTAAAAAAATCTCCGACATCGAGGTGCATGGAGATAAATATGAACACCTTGAAGGAGTCTTTGGCCTCAGTATGAGGATCGTCCGTATGCAGCTCGGTGACGAATCCATCGAGCTTACCGAATATTTGACCCCGACTGGTAAGCCATTCCCGCAGGACACCAGAAGCAACGACCGCTGGTTTCAGCACATCGCAATTGTCGTGAGCGACATGGATAAGGCGTTCGGGCACCTGCGTCAGTATAAGGTCAGGTATGCGTCCAATTCGCCTCAAACTCTCCCCGCCTGGAATAAAGCCGCCGCCGGGATCAGGGCCTTCTACTTCAGAGACCCTGACGGACATTTCCTGGAGATAATTTATTTCCCCCCTGGGAAAGGCAATCCCAAATGGCAGAAGAATCGTGATAAACTTTTCTTAGGTATAGACCACACAGCGATAGTCGTCAGAGATACGGAGGAAAGCCTCAAATTCTACAGCGATGCGCTGGGCATGAAAGTAGCTGGTGAAAGCTTCAACTACGGCACCGAGCAGGAACACCTCAATATCGTATTCGGCGCGATGCTCCATATAACGTCCCTACGGTCACCTTCAGGACCCGGTATAGAGTTCCTCGAATACCTCACGCCGGGCGACGGGCGGCCCGCTCCTGCTGACCAAAAGGCAAACGATATAATGCACTGGCAGACGACAATTCAAACTCGAGATGCGGATAGAGCCGTGAAGAGTTTGAGAGATATGGGTTACCATGTTGTATCGCCGGCTGCCGTGGAGATACCGGAAGGGGATCTGGGGTTTAAAAAAGGGTTCCTCGTGAGTGACCCGGACGGTCACGTCATGCAGGTAATCGAAAAATAAATCCTCTCAAAGGAGAATAGTATGGATTTCGGAAGACCGATATTTATTCCCGTCATACTGGGGACAACGAGAAAGGGACGAATGAGTGAGCACGTGGCAAAGTTCATGGCTGCCGAGATAGCGAAACAGAAGGATGTCGAGACCGAGATCGTAGATATACTGGATATCCCCCTGCCCAAGGACGACGCGGGGGAGCAGATAAAG
This sequence comes from Thermodesulfobacteriota bacterium, assembly GCA_044451425.1. GTDB lineage: Bacteria > Desulfobacterota_D > UBA1144 > Nemesobacterales > UBA2774 > 2-12-FULL-53-21. Next base: position 4,768 of record JBIOKC010000120.1, on the reverse strand, counting down.
GACCCGGAGTTCTCGAAAATCGCCATGAAGGCGGACGCATTTGTCATCGTGTCCCCTGAATATAACCATGGCTATCCGGGAATGTTGAAACACGTCCTCGACTCAAACCTCAAGGAATACATACATAAAGCCGTTGGAATCTGTGGAGTATCGGCGGGACCTTTCGGCGGTACGAGGGTTATCGAGAACTTGCTTCCTGTGTTGAGGGAGCTCGGACTCGTCACGATATTCTGGGACATCAATTTCTCTATTGTCCAGAAGACCTTCAACGAGACGGGGAAGCTGCTTGACGAGGCTTACGTTAGACGTGCCGAAAAATTCTTAAATGAGCTGATATGGATGGCGAGGGTGCTCAGATATGGACGCGAGAACGTGGAAATATGACGATTCCGCTAACGAGCGACATACACGCCCGCAAGCGGGGCGGGATAAGAAAGAAGGAGGAATTATGCCGAAGGAAAAAATGAAATGTCCGGTGTGCGGGGCAAGCATGAATAATCATGCAGAGAAAATTAGCTATGATATGGGTGAAGGGAAAAACAAACCTGACCCTGAATTCGGAGGTATTGTCGAAGAGGTCCATACATGCCCGAATTGCGGGAACATCGAATTAATGCAGGCAGGTTAGATTTCGTTAATCCTGACAGGAAACTCCGCTTGTTGTTCGTGAATTATTAATAATAAAAGGAGAAGAATAAAATGACCGATGCAAAGAAAGCTAAACCGCGTGCAGCCGGCAGGAAAGCGAATAAAAATGACGACACAATCAGGGAAATGATCGCGAGAAAAGCCTATGAAATCTACGAACAGAGCGGAAGGGAAGATAGTAAAGATTTTGAGCACTGGCTTGAGGCAGAGAAAATAATAATGGCCGAGATGAAAAAAGCCAAATAATACGAATCCTTCTCCGCCCGGAATTCACCAATTACGGGAAGAGGTTAACCCTATGAGCGCGCTTAAAATAACAATTTATCCGGTTGATTTCGAAACACCCTTCTGCCTTGGGGATTGCGTTATGTCGATTGCGCTCCTTTCAAAGGAAATGGGACTCGGCTGCGAACTAAATTCCTCCGGCGCCGTGATCGAGGGCGACAGTTTATCGCTGCGCGAGTTCATCAGGCAGCTCGGGAACGATGCCCTGGGTAAGCTTGCGGACAAGGTCGTAATGATCGTCAATTTCATGTATGAATGTGAACCGAATGAATACATACACGAGACCGATACTATTAAAGCGTCTTTTCCTCGCCGAAATAGCTCACTCGAGGAAATGGTCCTCGAAATGATTGGATAAGAACGTAATTTGATATATCAGCAGAAGTCTTAAAAAGGAGCAGAAAATATGACAACAGAACAAAAAAGGCTGGATGAGGACAGGGAGAAAAAGGCTCACTGGAGAAGGTGGGACCTTACCTGAGCGAGAGGCAGTGGGGGACAGTGAGAGAGGACTACAGCCCTTACGGAAACGCATGGGATTATTTTTCCCATGAACAAGCCCGCTCGAGGTCGTACAGATGGGGAGAGGACGGTATCGGCGGTATCTCGGACAATCATCAGCGGCTCTGCTTCGCTTTAGCCCTCTGGAACGGAAAGGATGAGATCCTGAAAGAAAGGATATTCGGACTTACAGGTAGTGAGGGCAACCACGGGGAAGACGTGAAGGAGTACTATTTTTATCTGGACAACACACCGACGCATTCTTATATGAAATACCTGTACAAATACCCCAAGGAAGCCTATCCCTACTCGAAACTCGTTGAAGAGAACAGGCGGAGGGGCAAGCAAGAGCTCGAATACGAACTCATAGACACGGGGGTATTCGACGACAACCGCTATTACGATGTCTTCATCGAATATTCGAAGGCTTCCTCAGACGATATGCTGATTAGGATAACGGCCGTAAACAGGGACAAACAAAAAGCCGCACTCCACATGCTACCAACGCTCTGGTTCCGCAATACATGGTCATGGAACGGAGGGAAAAAACCCTCTCTAAGGACCGCGGGATCCGATAAGGCCTACAAAATAATCGAAGCCGACCACCCCTCACTTGGAAAGAGGTGGCTATACATAGAGGACCCGAGCGAGCTCATCTTTACCGAAAACGAGACCAATACACAAAAGCTCTTCGGAATTGAAAACGCATCCCCATACGTCAAGGACGGCATCAACGATTACATCGTACACGGAACAAAGGATGCAGTGAGCCAGTCTGGCACAGGTACCAAAATGTCAGCTCACTACTTGCTGGAGATACAGGGCGGCGAATCAAAAACGATAAGGCTGCGGCTCTCCAATTCCGGCAAGCTGGAATCGCCGTTCGGCACGGAATTCGATAGGGTGTTTGAAATCAGGGAGCGGGAGGCCGATGAATTCTACGCGAATATCAATCCGTACACCGCAAATGAAGATATGAAAGCGGTACAGCGACAGGCATTCGCCGGTTTGTTATGGACGAAGCAGTTCTACTATTACGTGGTCGAGGATTGGATTAAAGGAGACCCTAAACAGCCCTCCCCTCCCGCCGAGAGAAAAAACGGAAGAAACCGCGAATGGGATCACCTCTATAATGACGACATACTTTCCATGCCCGACAAATGGGAATACCCGTGGTTCGCCGCATGGGACCTCGCTTTTCATACTATTCCTCTTGCCATCATAGACCCCGAATTCGCTAAGCGTCAGCTAACTCTCCTCACGAGGGAGTGGTACATGCATCCGAACGGTCAGATACCGGCATACGAATGGGCTTTCGGAGACGTAAACCCGCCGGTGCATGCCTGGGCCGCATGGAGGGTCTACAATATCGAGAAAAAGATGTACGGCAGGAAGGATTTACGCTTCCTCGAGAGCGTCTTCCAGAAGCTTCTCCTCAACTTTACATGGTGGGTGAACAGGAAGGACAGGGAAGGGAGGAACGTTTTCGAGGGTGGGTTCCTGGGACTCGACAACATAGGAGTATTCGACAGGAGCGCCCAGCTACCAACAGGCGGACATATCGAGCAGGCAGACTGCACCAGCTGGATGGGTATGTACTGCCTGAATATGCTCGCAATAGCGATGGAACTGGCGAAAGAGAATCCGAGCTACGAGGATATAGCCAGTAAGTTCTACGAGCACTTCCTGTACATAGCGAAAGCCATTAATCTCCTCGGAGGAGAGATGGAGGGCCTCTGGAATGAAGAGGACGGGTTTTACTATGATGTTCTCCATCTGCCCGATGGCAAGCATATCCCCATGAAGGTACGGTCGATGGTCGGTCTCATCCCGCTCTTTGCAATCCAGACCCTGGAGCCCGAAATCCTGGAAGGCCTCATGGGATTTAACGGCAGACTTTCATGGTTTATTGAGAACCGTCCCGATTTAAAGAAAAATGTCGCCTGCATGCTGACCAAGGGGATGCAGGAAAGAAGGCTACTCTCGATCGTCGACAAGGAAAAGCTCACGAGCATCCTCAGGAAGATGCTCGATGAGAACGAGTTCTTAAGCCCCTACGGCATTCGCGCGATCTCCAGGTTTCATAAAGACAACCCTTACAAGTTTTACGTAAACGGGAACGAATACAGGGTCGATTACGAGCCCGCGGAGTCCACGAGCGGTCTCTTCGGAGGGAATTCCAATTGGCGCGGCCCGATCTGGTTCCCGGTCAATTTCATAATCATAGAATCTCTCCAGAAATTCCACTATTACCTCGGGGACGATTTTAAGGTCGAGTGTCCGACGGGCTCCGGTAATTTCATGAACCTCTGGGAGGTTGCAGCCGAGATCTCACGCAGGCTGACGCGCATATTCCTCAAGGACGGAAGGGGAAGAAGGCCCGTGTTCGGGGGGAGCGAGAAATTTCAAACCGACCCAGAATGGAGGGACTATATTCCTTTCCACGAATATTTCCACGGGGATAACGGTGCGGGCGTCGGGGCCAGCCACCAGACCGGATGGACCGGACTCGTTGCCAAGCTTATTCAGCAAACAGGCGAATACTCACAGCCACCGACCAAAGGGGAAAAAAGGATTTCCGGACGCTGGGATCACACTTAACTTCATGATATCCGTTTTCTACAACTATTCATGACAGAAGCAGGAGGGAGCATCTATTATGACAATTGAATTCGGAAGGGAGATTTGCTGCGAGCTCGGAAATTCCGACAAGCGTGAGTGGCTGGTCACAAATGGAATCGGCGGATTCGCCTCCGGCACGGTCGCAGGACTGCTCACGCGCAGGTACCACGGACTCCTTGTCGCAGCTCTCCAGCCGCCCCTCGGCAGAAATCTCCTTGTGACGAAATTAGACGAGACAGCAGCTTATAACGGCAAGAACTATCCCCTTACCGCAAACCGCTGGGCCGACGGAACAGTCGACCCCCGGGGCTATGTAGAAATAGAGAAATTTTATTTAGACGGAACGACTCCGGTATGGAACTTCGCCTGCGCTGACGCTCTTCTCGAGAAACGCATATGGATGGCCCAGGGGTCTAACACGACCTATGTCAGATACGAGCTTAATAGAGCATCACGTCCTCTTAACGTTGTCATCAAGGCATATGTGAATTACAGGGATTACCACGGTACGACTTATGCAGGAGGCTGGAGAATGAACATCGACAAAACCGGAAACGGTGTGCGCATTCACGCTTATGACGGCGCGGTGCCGTTTTACATACTGGCCGATAAGGCGGATGTAGCGCCCTCAAACGAGTGGTACTACGGGTTCCACCTGTCAGTTGAGGAATCCAGGGGACTCGACCATATAGAAGACCACCTCCATGCGGCT
>JBIOKC010000119.1:0-5975 GCA_044451425.1 Thermodesulfobacteriota bacterium | reverse complement strand
TCGTAGGCCCGAGCCCCTTCGGATACTGTTCGGTCACATTCACCGGTATTCCGAGTATCCCGGCCGCTTCGAGAAGTATCTTTACGTTTTTCACAGCGAATCTGCCTTCTATTTCAGGCATCGCCGACATCAATTTCTCCTGCATATCCACGACGACGAGAGATGTGTCTTCCTTCTTCAGAAAATCCATGATCGATCTCCTTCTATGAGCGTGGTTTCTCGTAACCATCTTACAACGGAGTGATAAATTTATAAAGCTCGGTTTAAGCGAAGTGACCAGCCACAGGCGGGACCGCCGGAGCTGAACAAACCCTTGTGGGTGGAGGATTGTTTTTCCTGCCGCTCCTATACGGAACGGAGGAATCACAAATATAATAGAGAGGTAACCCTAACCTGTTGTCCCCCCGTCAGGGCGCCGGCTGGAGGCTTCCGTCGCGGACGGCACCTATGACCTTGCGAACAGAGTCGGCAAAGAGTTTCGGATGCTCCTGATGTATGTAATGGCCGCTGTGCGTGTTCGTGATGTTCCTGGCCCCCGCACCTGTCTCAAGAGATCGGCTCTGGTGGCCAGAACAGCAGGCATGAGGACTCTACCTAAATTATCCGCCTCCTGCTGTGTCAGTCGGCCTTGATCGACGAAAGGAGCAAAGTCAAAAGGCTCGTCCGAGGAGAGCGCGATAAGGGGCTGAGGCTTGAGCGGGGCGGCGGCTAATTCCTGTTCGAGGCTCTTCTGATGGTCGAGCCTCTCGAGTTCCGGGTATTCGACTAGGGCTTCTTCCGATGGAGAATTCAGCTTTTTCCAAATCTCCCATTGCTCATCAGTCAGTCCGTTTCGAAGCTCGTAGGGGAGGTAATCGATGAGGACGAGCCGGATACTTCCTCGGGGAATTTACTCGCGTAGTACCTGGCGAATGCGCCTCTGGCTGAATACCCGACCAGAACGTATGGACCGGGCACTCCGATTGCGGTCAGCAGGGCACGGAGGTCCGCGACCGGTTCCTCAAGCGTAATTGGCTGAGGAACCGGGTCGCTGCAGCTCTTCTCAAAGTCCTCTCCGACTATCAGAACGGTTCCGGGGCGGTCGTAGGCGCATACCCGTGTGGTCTTGGCGATCGCGGGAAAAACGGCCTGTTCCGAAGGGACGAGCGTTTTGCTCCATGTTTCGGCGCGGTCCTGGAGACCGGACACGAACACAACTGTCGGGCTTCCCGAGCCCCGGCACTCGATATAATCTTGCGGCCGTTGCCAATGTCCACCAGGCCGGCGAAATCGTTATTATTATAGGAATCGCAGCCCCAGATCCCGGCGAGCAATAAAATATCGAGAATCATGAATCCCGGCTTTGTCCTCTTCAAGCCCGGGTTAATCAGGGCCGCCACCCTTACCGTGAAGTCTATTACTTTTCGTGTGACCATAGTCTCCTCCCTATCTTTTATTGTTCTGCTCACTTACCTCCGCCTGTTTTCTTTCACGATGGGAAGAAAAAACCGGCTTCTTTCCGACAGGGAGTGACTCGCGAGTCGATTTCTATTATCAATGACATTATAACAAAACATTTGCACGTACAATAAATTATAAAATTATACAAAGAAGTGGTCTTTTCGGCTGGATAGAGTAACAAGCTGGAAGTGGATGCCGATATGAAAATTTTTAGCTATTCCGATATTTCCCGGCTGAAAATCTGACTTTCCGCTTTAAGCAAGAAAGAAAAGGCAGGAAAGGAAATGAACCGGCAAATGCGGAATGAGAAGAATAAGGCTTGAACGACGCTTGCTTTTCTAGGACGTAATATGACGTAATAATGTATTGAAAAGAGAAGGGAGCAATTTCTGACAAGGATACAATGACAACTGACCATTCTTTGCGTATAATCTGCGGATAAAGTATTTCGAAGAAATGATACATTTAGAAAATCTTGCTATTCACAGCGAAAAAATCGAGTGATCCCGATCTGGCCTTGGTCTACCTTGGCATCACGTCTTTGGACATCCCTAGAGGTCGAGAAAGTGATGGAGTAGAACTAAGAAGCTAACAGGGAGACCTGCGTAAACGCCTTTTTTCATCGTTCAGGTATCACCCGATATGATTGGGTTAATATGGATCCAGAAGAACAATCTCACTCTACTACAGCTAAAAGTCTCATAAGCTCCTTTTACTCAAACGAGTACGCGTTTTTTATTTTCATGGGAATCCTCATTGGAATCCTCGCAGGGTTTGCAAACTTTGCTTTCGTAGAGTCATATAGGTTTATATACTCTAAAGTTGTTTTACCTTATTGGGGTTCCCCCTTCGTCATAATACCGCTCCTGTGCGGAGGATTGCTATTATTACTGCTTTCTTTTATTTTTCCTGGAGAAGTTCTAGGATATGGCTTTGCAAAATTTATAGAGAAGGTAAATCTAAAGGGCGGCATATTAAGACCGAAGGAAACAATCGCAAAAGCTCTTGGCTCTTGCGTAACTTTAGGATTTGGGGGATCTGCGGGACAGGAAGGGCCGATTGCACAGTTGGCTGGAGCAATCGGCAGTTTCATGGGACAGATGTTCAGGGTATCGAGGAGCAAAATACCCGTGTTTGTCGCCTGTGGAATCGCGGCAGGTATTGCGGCAACATTTAACGCCCCTATTGCGGGCGTTCTTTTTGCCGAAGAAATCGCGCTTATCAGGGATTTCAGGATCGGCAGCTTTCTCCCAATAGTGATTTCAGCGGCGGTCGGTACCGTCGTATCTCATTCATTACGAGGAAATGAGCCTATATTCAAGGTTCCGCCCTATGAATTTGTTAGTATCAAGGAACTCTTCTTTTATGCGGTGTTTGGAATTCTTCTAGGGGTTTTTTCATCCGGATTCATTAAACTTTTTTTCACTGTTAAAGACGTATTCTCCAAAGTAAAGCGCTATTCCCAGTTTAACCCCGTCATTGGAGGGCTTATTGTCGGTATTATCGGAGTATTTTTCCCTTACGTATTGGGAAACGGCTACAATCAGATCGATAAGGTTCTGAATAACGGGCTTCCGCTTTTGATAGTATTCGGGTTGGTATTTCTAAAGCCCATTGCAACTACTATAACCGTTGGCTCGGGATGGCCCGGAGGTTTGTTCGCTCCCTGTATCTTTATTGGGGCCGCAATGGGAAGCGTATTTGGAAAGCTCGTCGGGTATCTCTTGTCAAGCCAAGTAGCGCTCAGCAGTGCATATGCAACTGTAGGAATGGGTACCTTCCTCGCAGCGGTGACCCAGGCTCCGCTCACCTCAATATTCCTGATATTTGAAATGACTCATAACTATCAGGTCGTAATCCCGATAATGATCAGTTCGGTTCTCGGGAGCCTGGTGTCGCGACTTCTCGCAGGAGGCTCGCTTGAAAGCCTCGAGCTGAGCAAGGCGGGAATTAACATCGAAGAAGAAGTCGGGGGGCGGATTATACATTTAATCCAGGCTAAAGATATAATGAAACTCGACATCGAGACTATCCCGGAGGGAATGACCCTCAGGGAATTGATAGAATACATCCCGAAAAGCAGCTACACGACATTTCCAATCGTTGACCCGGAAGGGAATCTTACCGGCATAATCTCGATACAGGATTTTAGAAAGTGGATATTCGAGGAATCGATCAAGGATTTAATCGTAGTAAAAGAACTGGCCACCTTGAATGTTATAACCGTAACCCCCGATGACACGCTCTATACCGTTCTGAAAAAATGGGAGAAGAAACCCGTAGAGATACTTCCGGTAGTGGAATCGATGGATTCAAACAAGATTGTAGGAACGCTTTCAAGAAAAGACGTGATCGCCGCATACAATGAGGCCCTTTCTAATAAAAGTCGGTAACAATAACATAATAGAGCGCATTTTGTTCTACGACATTAGGACTGCTTTCGGGTTATATTTTCCGCACGGTTGTCGGAGTGTCGGAAGAGATGGAGAGAATGACGTCCTTCGAAATGCCCGGAACGAACGGATTAAGAAGTAAGACCCTGAACTTGCTTCAGGGTGACGAAACAAAATATAATGTGGGCGGCTTCACCCCTTATGCTTCGCGAATTCCTGCTCGAACCTGTTCTTGAGCTCCTTCGCCCTCTCGTCGTATAAATCGGTATCCGCCCAGCCCTTTCTGGGTTCGAGCAACTTTTTGTCCACCCCCTTACAGGATACGGGGACCTTGAGCCCGAACACGGGCACTTCCCTGAACGACCCCTTATCCAGCTCCCCGCCCACTGCAGCGCTTACGAGCGCCCGCGTCTGGGGCAGCGGCATCCTCTTTCCCTCGCCGTACGGCCCTCCGGTAATCCCGGTGTTCAGCAACCAGACCGACGCTCTGCTTTCTTTGAGCTTCTCCTTCAGCATCTTCGCATAATATAGAGGCGGCCTCGGCAGGAACGGCGCGCCGAAGCAGGAGCTAAACGTCGCCTGGGGCTCAGTCACGCCCCTCTCCGTCCCGGCGACCTTCGCAGTATAGCCCAGCGTAAAGAAGTAAATCGCCTGTTCAGGCGTGATCTTCGATATGGGGGGCAGGACGCCGAACGCGTCGTAGGTCAGCATGAATATCGTCTTCGGCATTCCTCCAACGCCCGAAGGTACTATGTTCCTGAGTGAATCTATCTGGTAGGCGCTTCTTGTGTTCTCCGTGAACTTCTCGCTTTCGAAATTCACTATCCGCGTCGTGGGGTCTATCTCCACGTTCTCGAGCACGGAGCCGAACTTGAGAGACGCATCGAATATTTCGGGTTCGGTCTTCGGGTTTAGCTTTATTACCTTGGCATAACATCCGCCCTCGAAATTAAATACGCCGTGGTCGAACCAACCGTGCTCGTCATCTCCGATAAGCGCCCGGTCGGGGTCTGCAGAGAGTGTCGTTTTCCCGGTGCCCGAGAGACCGAAGAACAACGCTACGTCCCCCTCACGCCCGACGTTGGCCGAGCAGTGCATCGGGAACACTCCTTCCATCGGCAGCAGAAAGTTGAGCACCGTGAACACGGATTTTTTCATCTCGCCCGCGTACCGTGTGCCTCCTATTATCGCGACACGTTTATCAAAATTAAGCACGACGAACGTCCCCGTCCGCGTACCGTCCGTCTCCGGGTCGGCTTCAACACCCGGTGATGAAATCACCGTAAACTCGACGGACTTATGGGGCAGGTCCTCGGGCTCGGGCCGTATGAAGAGGTTATTTACAAAGACGTTGTGCCATGCGTATTCATTAATCACCCGGACCCGCATACGGTATTCCGGGTGAGCGCACACGTAAAGGTCCCTCACGAACAAGTCTCTGCCATCGAGGTAAGCGATGACCTTTTTGTAAAGAGAATCGAAGTGCGCGGGCGAGATGGGCTTGTTGACGGGACCCCACAGTATATCGCTCTCGGACCCCGGCTCCTTAACTATGAACCTGTCCTGAGGAGAGCGCCCTGTATGTGGAGCGGTATAGGCGACCAGCGTACCCGACTGTGCGACCACCCCCTCATCTCTCCTTATTACCTCTTCATAGAGCTCGGGTATAGGACGGTTGTAGTAGATTTTTTTCGGGTTCCTTATCTCGTGACGGTCAAGAAGCTCTTTTTCAGTAATCCTCTGCACTTATAATTACCTCCATGAATTCGAGCACGCTGAATAGGAGCACGCTCACTTTCGTTGGAAAAGATAAGAAATCTATAGCAACACGACCGAGATTTCAAGGCAATATCGTGATTCGGAGAACTATTTCGAGCATGAAACCGTCGCACGCCGCGTGCAATCGACCACACCTTAGGCTCGGCAAATTTCCGATCAGCGCTATGAAGATATAACCTACGGCCGCGGATTTTCCACACCTCGCCCCCCGCCGTGCGGGGTGCCTCAATTTGACCCGGAGCCTAAAATGTGATAGATTTTAGCAATTGTGCAACCTAGCACAAAGGGGAGTCAATAATATAGACATGTTCAAGGTAGGAAATAAGGCTGTCTACCCGGCGCACGGGGTTGTTCAGGTCAAAG
>JBIOKC010000118.1:0-5991 GCA_044451425.1 Thermodesulfobacteriota bacterium | reverse complement strand
GTACTATAGATTTTCTTAAGTTTATAAACCAACGCTTATGTAGTAATATTTGTCACTTTGACGGCCGATTTGTGTAAACCGGATACGCATATGATGATTTTAAAACGAAATAATCCGCAGGCCTTGTCAACGGATTCTACCATTGCAAATAAAAAGCCTCAAATTGCGGGTAAGAGCCTCAAACAGATGCAAATATGATAACTCAGTTAACTAAAATCCAGGCGCTGCGGATACGATGAGCCTGCTTCTCGAACCAAGGCCGGTGAAATTATTAATGAGCTTGATATACGGGCACGGAGCCCATCTCGATGAATGCAGGAAAAGCCTGAGTGAGGGTTTAGGAAAAATAGACTATACGAGCCGAGATATCCTATTCGACTACACAAAATATTACGAAGAGGAAATGGGGACGGGACTCAGAAGAGTAATAATCACGTTCAGAGACCTCATCAAGAGAGAAGAGATCGCGGAGGTAAAGATATTTACAAATAGACTGGAAAAGGTATTTTCATATCAAAACAAGAGGACGATAAACATCGACCCAGGATATATAGCCCAGGAACACCTTGTCTTAACCACGGGAAAAGGTTATGCGCACCGTCCTTACCTCGGGAAGGGTGTATATGCCGACCTCACGCTTATTTATACAAAAGACGAGTTCAGAACCCTCGAATGGACTTATCCAGACTACGGCAGCGCGGAAATGCGGGAATTGTTCATGAAGCTGAGGAACGAATATATGAGCCAGCTGAGAGAGGTATCGAAGCAATGAAGAGCATGACGGGATTCGGTAAGAACGAAGCCGAGACTAAGTACGGCAAAGTCGTTGTGGAGGCGAGGTCGGAGAACCACAGGTTTCTCGATATAAAGATGATGCTCCCCGAAACCATTTCCTCCATAGAGAACGAGCTCGCGGAAACGGTGAAAAAACTCGTACTGAGGGGGAAAATAAGGATTACAGTTTCGCTCGAAGGAATGAAAGGAACCCAACCCGTACTTAATCTCGATCTTGCGAAAGAGCTTAAGAAGAGCCTCAATATGCTCAAGAAGGAGTTCGGGATAAAAGAAGAATTGCGGCTCGAACACTTCCTGATGGTGAAAGATATTTTCACTCCCGGGGCGGGAGACCACCCAACTAGCGCCGAAGCGCTCGAAATCGGGAAGGTACTGCAGAAGGCGATAAAAAAACTCGACGACACCAGAAAAGTAGAAGGTAAAAAACTTGAAAAGGATTTCAAGGAGAGGCTCAATAAAATCGAGAGGCTCTCGCATACGATATCCGTCAAGAGAAAAGAATTCATGCAGACAGCCTCACTCAAGCTCAAAGAGAGGATTTCGAGAATTCTCGACGAAAGCCAGATTGACGAAGCGAAACTTTACCAGGAAACGGCTTTCCTCGCCGAAAGAAGTGATATAACCGAAGAGTTAGTAAGACTAAAAGCTCACATAAGCAAATTCAGGGAAATAATCGGAAGCAGCGGTTCCATAGGAAAGGAGCTCGATTTCTTATTACAGGAAATGAACCGCGAGGCCGGCACAATCGCCGCAAAAGCAAAAGACGCCGAGATCTCTCATTTCACAATCGATCTACGTTCGGAGCTAGAAAAAATCAGGGAGCAACTGCAGAATATCGAGTAGCCAGTCGACACAGAGGATACAAATTGTCCACGACAGAGGCAGTAAAACGAAAGACAAATAAAAGCTTAATAATATATACCGATAACGGCAGATCCCGGCCGCTCTTCTCCCGGTTGCAACGAGTAGAGCACTGTGTTATGATTCCATTCCGCTGTTAAGGCTTTGAATCCAGGGTTTCTTAATTGGGGTTACTAAATAAGGAGTTCTAAACATGAGTATTTTAGTAAACAAAAATACCAAGGTTGTCGTTCAGGGGATTACCGGAAGCGCGGGGTTATTTCACGCTACCCAGTGCCGTGAGTACGGCACGAAGGTGGTGTGCGGGGTAACACCCGGGAAAGGCGGGACCGATGTGGAAGGATTCCCCGTATTCGACACGGTTGCGGACGTGGTAAAGAAAACCGGAGCGAACACGTCGCTTATATTCGTGCCGGCACCATTCGCGATGGATTCCATAATCGAGGCGATAGACTCGGGTATCGACCTCGTTATCTGCGTTACGGAAGGAATACCGACCCAGGATATGATAAAAGTGAAAGAGTATATGAAGGGCAGGAAAGCGAGGCTCGTAGGGCCGAACTGCCCCGGGGTAATGACACCGGGCGAAGCCAAGGTAGGCATCATGCCGGGATACATCCATAAGCCCGGAAGAATAGGCATTATATCGAGGAGCGGCACGCTGACTTATGAGGCCGTTTGGCAACTTTCGAATTTAGGTATAGGACAGTCGACGTGCGTCGGAATAGGGGGAGACCCGATTATCGGATCTACGTTCATAGACATCTTGAAGCTTTTTGAAAAGGACAAAGACACGGATGCGATAGTGATGATCGGCGAGATCGGGGGGAGCGCCGAAGAAGAGGCCGCAGAGTTCATAAAGAGCCACATGTCCAAACCCGTTGTCGCTTTCATAGCCGGAGCGACGGCGCCTAAAGGAAAGAGAATGGGACATGCAGGAGCCATAATCTCGGGAAGCTCCGGCAGCGCCAAGGACAAAGTCGCGGCGCTCGAAAGGGCCGGTGTGAAAGTCTGTCCGAGCCCGGCAGAGATGGGGGAAACCCTGAAAGCAGCAATCGGCTAGCCAAGATAAACTTCCAAATTTTCAGTAAGCCATTTGTAGTGCTCGGTGAGTCCTTCGCCGATACCGACCCGGGGAGAATACTGAAAGTCTCTTACAGCCTTGCTGACATCGGCATATGTATGCCCGGCGTCTCCTCTTTGTGATTCTCCGAACCTGAGCCTAACCTTTTTGCCCGAAATCTCCTCAATAAGCCTGATACACTCGATAAGCTCAATCCTGCTCCCTCCGCCTATGTTGTAAGTTTCCCCGTCAACCCCTTTTGAAAACGCCCGAATATTAGCCTCGACTGCATCCGCTATAAAAGTGAAATCCCTGGTTTGTTTCCCGGTCCCGTACACTTCTATTTCGCCTCCGAGCATGACCTCTTTCAAAAACTTGTGAAAAGCCATATCGGGACGCTGTCTCGGTCCGTACACGGTGAAATATCGGAGAGACACTACAGGAACGCCGTACCCCTTGAAATAGAGGTAAGCGAGCTGCTCGCCCGCGAGTTTTGAAACGCCGTAAGGGGATAGGGGCTTCACAGGAGAGGTCTCCGTTATCGGGAACTCCTCCGCATCGCCGTATACCGAAGAGGATGACGCGTATACGAACTTTTTGAGGTCTTTATACTTACAGGCTTCGAGAAGGAGCTGTGTACCCAATATGTTGTTCCTTACGTATTGGTTGAACCTGCCGCCCCAGCTCGCCCTCACTCCGGCGATTGCCGCCTGATGGAATACGGCTTCTATACCGTTAAGCAGCCGCCCCAGCTCCAGGTCGAGCAAATCGGCTTCGATGAATTCGAAATCCTTTTTCCCGCTCAACCCCTTGAGGTTGTTCTCTTTAATCCTCCGCGGATAATAATCGAGAAACGAGTCCACGCCGGTGACACGATACCCGTCTTTCAACAGCCTCTCGGCCAGGTGAGAACCTATAAACCCCGAGACCCCAGTGATCAGAATTTTCATACGCGTTTTCGAGCCTCCCCGTCGTTTTTATGTCTTTTCCGACTAAATTTGACAACGAATGAAACCACAATACATTAGTATAATTACGGTGAAAAACAAGATACTGACACCGCTTATTTTCACGGCATTGGTCATAACCGCTTGTATCGCGAACGCAGTACCGCCGCCATGTTCCCCGGAAGAGCTCCTTAACAGCTCCGAATTTACGGTCGAGGGAACAGTTATCAAAATCGTATGCTGGAAACCCTACGATTCGGAGGAATGCAGACCGTCTTCAACTAATTCGCACGATTTCAAACCGGTACTAGTATCAAAGTGCACGGCGACCGCGAAAGTCAAAAAGAATTTAATAGGCAAGTACGGACCGGGAGATGAGGCTCCCATTCCATTCTTAAAAGTCGCTCAGAGCTGCGAGAACGGAAGCCACATAATTCCCGGAAGCCCGAAAGCCGATCTCAAAGAAAATGCGGACGTAAAGTATTACAGCTCGGAGCTATGCGGATATAGGAATTTGGAAACTCTAACGCCTCCCTCACCGGAGCCGGAAAAGTAATCAGATCGTCTATAAGCCCGTACATACTGACGGGAAACGCAGTATGAAGCTCGTCCCATGCCTCTTAGCCCTTTCGAATTGGAAATATTTCAAAATACTTTAAGCACGATAGCCGAAGAAATGGGGGTCGTGCTCATTCGCGCGGGGTTCTCCCCCAACATCAAAGAGCGAAGGGACCTTTCGTGCGCCATATTCAAAGTGGACGGCGAGATGATCGCGCAGGCAGCACACATTCCGGTGCACCTGGGCTCTATGAGCTTTGCCGTGAGGGCTGTAATAAACGAGCTCGGGATTTCAGAAGGGGATGTCTTTATACTTAACGACCCATTCAGGGGCGGCACACACCTGCCGGACGTAACATGCATAGCCCCTCTATTTGTAAACGGCACTCTCGAATTCTTCGTCGCCTCCCGCGCACACCACGCGGACATGGGGGGTCTCACGCCGGGCTCGATGCCACTGTCCACTTCTATCTACGAAGAGGGCATTTTGATCTCTCCCTCGCGCCTCTACAGAAAAGGGAGACTGAACGGGCGCTTATTCAAAAAAATCCTGTCCTCGACGCGCGACCCTGAAGAGAGGGAAGGCGATTTCAGAGCGCAGATAGGCTCTCTCGAACTCGGGCTCAGGAGGTTAAAAGAGGTTATTGCGAAGTATTCGCTGAAAAAAATAAAAGAAGCGGGCGACGAACTCCTCGGGTACAGTGAAAAGATGATGAGGAAGGTCATAAAAAAGATACCAGACGGGGTCTATACGTTCGGGGACGTGCTCGACGATGACGGAGCCGGAACTAAAAACATACCCCTCAGGGTTTCGGTGAGGATTAAAGGAGAAAGAGCGGTCGTAGATTTCACGGGATCGTCAGGAATGGTGAAGGGGTGTTTGAACACGCCTTTCAGCGTTACCACAGCCGCGACGGTTTACGTATTTCAGTGCCTGGCTAAGGAAGGAATGCCGCTTAACTCGGGCCCGCTAAGAGTTATAGAGATAAAGGCTGAGAGCGGCTCTTTACTTAACGCTGTATTCCCGGCCGCTGTTGTCGGCGGGAACGTAGAGACTTCGCAGCGTGTAGTCGATATTGTGTTCGGCGCGCTATCAAAAGCCGTACCCGAGCAAATACCCGCCGCAAGCGCGGGCACCATGAGCAACACCACGTTCGGCGGTGTAAATCCCGGGACGGGGAAGAACTTCGCCTATTATGAAACAATCGCCGGAGGTATGGGCGGGAGGTTCGGGAAGGACGGAGTAAATGCAGTCCAGACACACATGACGAACACGCTCAATACACCGATAGAAGCGCTCGAAAGGGAGCTTCCGGTGATGATAGATTCATATTGCATACGTAAAAAGAGCGGAGGCAGAGGGAAGTATAAGGGAGGAGACGGTATCGTAAGAAGATACAGGTTCCTCACCGACGCCACGGTTTCCCTCATAACGGAACGAAGAAAGTCCGCGCCTTACGGAGTCAAAGGGGGAGAAAACGGAAAGAAAGGAAAGAACACGCTCATACGAAAAGGAAAGACATCGAGTATTCAGCCGAAAGCTACGTTCGCAGCAAGAAAGGGCGATGTACTTGAAATTCAAACTCCCGGAGGAGGAGGGTGGGGAAAATCCGCGACTTGAGTAAACTATGACTATGGAATATCCGAAACTGAGATACATCGAAGTGATTCCCACAGAGATCGACGGGGAGAGGATAGTGTGCCTCAGGGACCCTCAGAATTTGAGCGATAAGATACTGGCCGTATCGCCCGAGACACTTATAATCC
>JBIOKC010000117.1:0-6050 GCA_044451425.1 Thermodesulfobacteriota bacterium | reverse complement strand
CAATTGTACACTGATAGGCTATGTACATTAATATTGTACAATGCATAATAGCGTACATTGGTTTGGAGTTTTCAAATGAGAACAAGCGTTACAGAGAAAAAGCTGTTAAATGAAGCAATTGAAACTTTTGGAAATACGACGGGTATAAGACTTGAAGTAAAGGCTGTCGGGCAAGGGATAAAGAACGATACAATCGCGAATGCGGTAATAAATCTAAATTATAATGGGTTAGTTAATGGATATATTGCTGGAATTAAAAAAGGGCTAACCACTCAAACAATAGGGTTAGTTCTAAATCAAATAATCAATTTGATTAGGGATCCGCTAATAATTACAGATTATGTGAATCCGAACATGGCGGATAAATTAAGAAAAATGAATGTTTCCTTTGTTGATAAAATTGGTAACGCGTATCTCAATGAACCTCCGATATACATTTTCATAAAAGGAAACAGACCTCTTGATAACGTTGATAAAAAGACCGTTAATCGTGCTCTTGCTTATCCGGGCCGTGCATTTCAAACAGCTGGGTTAAGGGTTCTATTCTTACTTTTATGCAATCCAGAATATGTTAAAAAACCATACCGTGATATTGCTAAAGCAGCGGATGTGGCCTTAGGGACTGTCGGTTGGGTATTAACAGATTTGGGATTACAAGGGTTTCTCATGATAGCAAGAAAGCGAAAGAAAATACTGATCAATGAAAAAGAGCTGGTTCTTAAATGGGTTGAGGCCTATCCTGTAAATCTGAGGCCGAAATTAATCGTAGGCAATTATAAAGCTGATATAAGTGATTGGTGGAAGCATGTTGATATAAAAAAATATAATGCCATGTGGGGAGGAGAAATAGCTGCCGCTCAATCGAAGAGGCACCTAAGACCCGAGAAGGTCACTATTTATATAAAAGATGATCCGACAAAATTATGTACAGAGAATAAACTTAAAAAAGATCCTAATGGAGATATAGAAATACTAAATGTTTTTTGGAACATAGAACTGAACAATGATTTTGTTCCTCCATTATTAGTATATGCTGATCTGCTAGCAACTGGGGATGCAAGAAATATCGAGACCGCGAGAATAGTTTATGAAGAGAGACTTGATCGGCTTATCCAGTAAAATCGATAAAGATCAACCTCACTCCAACCTAGTGCTAAAGATAGTGAGAAAATCCGGCTTTTTGATCCTCACCCAAAAGCTGTACCGGGTAAATTAGAGATTTCTGACGTTTTAAATGATTTTTCACATACTCCTCAGGCGTCATATTATCGAGCGCCGAATGGGGCCTGAACCCGTTGTTATCCCTCCTCCAAGTTTTTATCTTTTCCCTTACGTCGTCAAGGGACAGAGACCAGTGTGTGTTTAAACACTCGTCCCTAAAACTCCCGTTAAATGATTCTATGTATGCATTATCCGTGGGTCTTCCGGGTCTTGAAAAGTCCATCACCACTCTTTTCTCATATGACCACTTGTCCAATGCACTGGATATGAACTCAGCCCCGTTATCTAACTGCATCCTCTCCGGGACCCTCCCCGTGAAACGCTTCAATGCCTACATTATACCTAACAACCTTCTCGGCTCTTATCGAGTGATCAACATGGATTGCAAGACATTCACGACTAAAGTTATCAACTACATTTAAGGTCCTTATATGCCTACCGTTAGAAACACTTTCGGACACAAAATCCATGGACCATACTTCGTCTATATTGGTGACAACGTGTCTTGTCTCACGCCCTGTCGCCGATACCCTTCGCCTCGGACGCTTCCTCCTCAGGTTAAGCCTTTCTTCACAGTTTATGCTGTACACCATCTTATGATTGACATGCCAGCCATCACGCTGCAGTAGCACATGGATGCGCTTGTAACCGTACTATTGCCTCGGCAATCTCCAGGATGCGCCTTCTATTCGCTGACTTCTGTTTCCCATCTCGTTCGGCATTGCTTCAACTCCCTATGCGGCCGTTACTAAGATCTGCGACTTCGCAATTCTTCCCGGCACGCGATACTAAACTCCCGCAAGGGATCCATATCATCTTTGTCAAGCATCTCCTTTACATCGCGAAAGGTCTTGTTCGAAGCGAGATAGGCCTCGACGATCAGTCGCATAACATTGTCTGCTTTTTCGGTGATCGTTGGCGAAGACAGAACGCGCATCATGCTGACCATTGCGTAAAGGTTCACGAGCTTGGAGGTTTCAACTTTGTCATGCTCGTAAGCGTCCGCGAAGAGTTTTGAGGCCTCTTCAATAAAATCCCTATATAGTTCTTCCAGCCTGGTTATATCGTGTTCTTGCCGCTGCGATCTCAACTGCACACGCAGGGTTAGCCACGAAGTGGCGGAAACCGTCAGGCCACCGATAAGAGATCCGGCCAGTGCTGCTAAGGCAGAATAGTGTGATCCATCCATCAAGATGTAACCTCCCCATTTATGTAGACAGTTCTAAAGTAGCACTTTTGATTGTAATTTTTTTTCCTGAACACTCTTGGCGGCAGCCCTCCGAACGACTCATGTGGACGCTGTTCATTATAACTCCTGATCCAGTCATTTGCCATGTCCTGCGCCTGCTCAAGGTTTTCAAATAAATAAGCATCTAATACCTCCTCACGGAATGTCCTGTTAAAGCGTTCTATATACTCTTTCTTCACCGGTTGACCCTGCTGTATTTAGAGTATCTAAATGCCGTGGTCCCCGTACCAGTCAACGAAACTCTGGGAGGTCAGCTCTGGGCCGTTGTCAAAGCGAATCGCTTCTGGAATGGATTTCCCCCGATTTGATATACACATATAATAAAGGAACAACGGGAAGCAACAGAGGGTCAGGTAATCTAGTCCCCATTTCTTATGGTTTCTAATTTCCGCATCCCCTTCTCATCCTAGAGAGAATATCGAGCAGTTCTTTATCCTTTTTGGCGCTGAATAACCATAAGGGATTTATCCTATCCAATTCATACAATATGTTTGCAATCTCATTATAAACTTCGCCTACTCCGTCATTCTCCACAATAAATCGATCAATAGTTTCACCGTTCTAAAGGGCATTAATTACCTTTGTAAGCTTATCTCGTTCAGAGACTGGGAGCTCGGATAAGCTTATCTTGACACGCCTATAATACGGCAAGACAACACGTACATCACAAGCCATGTCCTTAAGTTTTTTAGGTAGAATTGATATTACATCGGCCAATCCTCACACTTTTGCGAGAGGATACATTTCTGATGCAACGATAAGAACCTTCATTTCTCGACCCCATCCTGTAGTTAAACACTACACCCAGAATACATTCAGACTATGCATAACCTATGCGACTAGTAAGTGACTTTTTTAAATAAAATCCATTAAGTCTTTAACAATGAAAATCTGTGATTGTCCTAAATACTTACAGTATCTCATTTTAGCTTTATCAAGCGCCATGAAATTATATGTACTCATTGTTCTATTAATACTTGCCAAGAGACTGCTGCAGTAACCGTCCAATTGTTCGACAGGCTCAACATGAACGGCATGACTTTGTAAAATATTCCCACCTGCCAGCAGCCCGTTGGCTACCCACTTCCGGCCGCGACGGCGTCAATACGGCCATATCCAGTTCGCAATCTCCGGCCGGTCCGTGCCGTGCTCATGCGCATAGCGAAGGTTGTCGATGATGGCATTCTTCATCTCCTCCTTTAAGTGTGCTGCCTTTGTGCGCAGTTTCGTCACCCGATCGAGCACGTCGATCACCAAGTGAAAACGCGAGGATTCGTTAATCATCGCCAACTCGAGCGGGGTATTGATGTTGCCCTTTTCCTTGTAGCCACGCACGTGCAGGTTGTCGTGCCCCTTGAAACGGTACGAGAGCTTGTGTATGAGCCAGGGATAGCCGTGGAAGTTAAAGATGATCGGCTTGTCCGTTGTGAACAGGCTGTCGAATTCGCGCTCCGTCAAGCCGTGCGGGTGCTCGGATGCAGGCTGAAGCTTGAACAGATCCACAACGTTGACAAAGCGCAACTTCAGATCCGGCGCCTGCTCGCGCAAAATCGCGGCTGCCGCCAATGCCTCCATGGTTGCAACGTCACCGCAGCAAGCTAAAACCACATCCGGCTCTTCGCCTGCGTCAGTGCTCGCCCGCCCCCAGATGCCGATGCCCTTCGTGCAATGCACGATTGCCTCGTCGATGGTGGTGAATTGCAGGTGCTTCTGCTTGTCGGCCACGATGACGTTGATATAGTCGGTTGAACGTAGACAATGATCCGCAACTGAGAGCAAGGTATTAGCGTCGGGCGGCAGATAAATGCGTGTCACAGACGGGCCCTTGTTTGTAACTAAATCGATGAACCCGGGATCCTGGTGTGAAAAACCATTGTGATCCTGGCGCCAGACCGTTGACGAAAGCAGGATGTTCTCCGAAGCCACCGAGGCTCGCCATTGTACATGGTTCTTACAGATGTCAAGCCATTTGGCGTGCTGGTTGAACATGGAATCGATGACGTGGGCAAAGGCTTCATAGGTGTGAAATAATCCATGTCGGCCCGTCAGCAGATATCCCTCCAGCCAGCCGATTAACGTGTGCTCGGAAAGCATTTCCATAACACGCCCGTCGCGAGCAAGCTCCCCGCCGTCGGCGTCCTCCGGCAACATATCCGCCATCCAAGTTTTCTTGCTCACCTCGTAAATGGCCTGGAGTCGGTTAGAGGCGGTTTCGTCCGGGCCGAAGACTCGGAAATTCGTCATGTTGTTCTTCATCACGTCGCGCAGGTACTCGCCGAGAGGTTTGGTGTTCTCGTATTCTACCGCACCGCGGGAAGGTACCTCCACGGCGTATTTCCGAAAGTCGGGAAGCTTGAGTTCTTTGCGCAACAGCCCGCCGTTGGCATGAGGATTCGCACTCATGCGCCGATTACCCTTGGGCGCCAGCGCTTTTAGTTCTGGCATGAGCCTCCCGCTCGCGTCGAACAACTCTTCGGGCTTGTAGCTCTGCATCCAGTCTTCCAGGAGCTTTAGGTTCGCGGGGTTATCGCGCACATCGGCAAATGGCACCTGGTGCGAGCGCCAGAAACCTTCTAGCTTGTGTCCTCTGATCTCCTTCGGCCCAGTCCAACCCTTGGGGGAACGCAACGCTCTCTCATTAGTCTATAAACACGCTTCTCGTTTACTATTAATCCGTCTACATATCTCAGATATGCCCATATCCTTCTATAGCCCCAGAAGGGGTGTTCCGCTTTAATATCTTTTATTATTTCAAGTAAGTATTCGTTACGAAGAGCTATAGAGTCAGACTGATTTCTCATATGAAGTCCTCCTCTGTTTTTTTTAGTTCAACGGTAAGTGAGCCTATTATTTGCTTTAGCTCCTGATTCTTCTTACGGAGACGGTTTACTTCTCCATCGTCTTTTTTAGATTCAACCACCGGATCCATCGAAATGTTGGGCACGAATTGTCCGTCCATCACGTCAATGTGAATCCGATCGGCTCCCGCCCTTTCCGCCTCAGCCATTTGCTGGCCCAGACAGGCAAAGTCAGCCGAGAGGATCGAAGGGGCAACTTTAACGATACCCTTGTCCATATCCCAAATCCCTCTTGGTCACAATTCTCGGACCGTTAGCATGGTCCGACCCCGTTATCCGATTCCCGTCCGATTCTCCGATCATGGCCTGCTTACGTATTGGACGCCTCAAATATACTCTGAATGGATCCATTCAGCAGGGCGTTAAACTCAGCATCGGATTGCTGGGCCGACAGCCCCTCTACCAGCGCCCGCGAAAAGCTCGCCACGATGCCGTGATTCCTGCGCAGGCGGTTGTTGCATTCTTCCCGCGAATAACCGCCCGACAGCGCAACCACCCTCAAGACATTGGGATGTGTGACGAAATCGGCGTAGACGTCGTCTTGCTCAGGCAGTGTCAGCTTGAGCATGACCAGCTGACCCACTGGCAGTTCGTTGAGCTCCTCGAGGATGGCCGCTTTGAGCAACTCTTCGGCCTTGGCCTTTTCCAGGCAGTGAATGTTCACTTCCGGCTCGATGATCGGCACGAGGCTCGCGGCGATGATCTGCCGAGCTGCTTCGAAT
>JBIOKC010000116.1:0-6106 GCA_044451425.1 Thermodesulfobacteriota bacterium | reverse complement strand
GGACATATCGGCAGTGCAGGAAGAGATAAGAGCGCTCGTGCTTGAGCGAATTACGTCTTAAGAATAACGCTCTCGGTCATCTGCAGCGGCATATTTCTGGGGAAATTCGATAGTATGTTTGAAGATATAATCGGACACGAATTTCAAAAGAATATTCTTCTCCGTGCTGCGAGAGAAAATGTGGTTTCTCATTCCTATCTGTTCGCGGGTCCCGAAGGGATCGGGAAGAAGCTCATCGCGGTCGAATTCGCGAAGATACTCAACTGCAGGGCAGGGGGGAGGGAAAATACTCACCGTTGCGGTTGTGTCTCGTGCATGAAGATAGCCAAGAGGATTCACCCGGATGTGGTGCTAGTCGAATTTACAGGCGTGAAGAGTATAAAAGTTGACCAGGTGAGAGAAGAAATAGAAGAAATGCTCTACCTGAGGCCGTTTGAAGGCAGGTATAAGATCGTAATTGTCGATGAGTCCGAGAGGATGAATCTGAGCGCCCAGAACGCGTTTTTAAAAACGCTTGAGGAGCCGCCGCCCGACTCTTTAATAATACTCGTATCATCGCGTCCCGAATCTCTTCTGGATACACTCAAGTCCAGGTGTCAAATAATAGAGTTCCGTGAGCTCCCCCGGGAACTCGTCGAAGGGGTTCTCAAGGAGCGGATCGGAATGTCTTCGGAAGAAGCGATGCTATCGGCGAATCTTTCAGGCGGGAGTCTGGGGAAAGCGCTTTCGTACGATAGGGATATCATCGAGTGGAGGAAAGAGCTTATTTCGATGCTCGCGGGTCTCCGCAGGAACTCCGCTTCGGATATTTTGAGCCTCGCGGAGCATATTTCATCTGGCGGACCCGGGGATGGTTCGGATAGACTCGACCTCGGTTTCAGGTTCATTTTGCTGTGGCTCCGCGATCTCGCACTTGCCAAAATTGATTCAAGCGACCTAACTAATTCCGATCTCGGCGAATCTATCAGGAGCACGGCTCTCAAGTGGGACATAAATGATTTGCTCGAAATTGAGAGACTGGTTGAGAAGGCTTGGTATGATATAGTACGGGCGAATGCGAATACCAAGCTAGTTTTGGAGAACCTTTTCTTAAAATTGGCGGGCCCTCCGGATATGTATTGAGTTGCTAAGCTGAAAATAACTTTTCAGAAAGCTGGTTTCCATTAGTGTAGGGTTTAAGGAGCGGTAATCAATCTGCGATGTCAAAAGCTTTTTATGTAACGACACCTATATACTACGTGAATGACGTGCCCCATATAGGGCATGCGTATACGACCATAGCCGCGGACGCTATAGCGAGGTTCAGGAGGCTCAAAGGTGATAAAGTGTTTTTTCTCACCGGTACCGACGAGCACGGACAGAAAATTGAAATGACGGCTGCAGCGAAGGGCGAAGCTCCTATAGATCTTGCGAACCGCGTGGTTAAAAGATTCGAGAACCTTTCCCCTGTGCTTCATATCACAAACGATGACTTTATTAGAACGACAGAGAAACGCCATCACGATGCGGTCATAGAGATCTTTAAGAGGATCGAAGCCGCGGGCGACATATACCTCGGCGAGTACGAAGGCTGGTACGATGTGAGGAATGAGGCCTTCATAACCGATACTCAATATGAAGAGATAATGACTTTACCTGAAGATAAACGGCCTGTGATCGAAAAAGTAAAAGAGGAGAGTTATTTTTTCAGACTCTCTAATTATCAGGGGCGGCTACTCGAGCATTACGGTAAGCATCCCAAGTTCGTTCAGCCGGACTACAGGTTGAACGAGGTCGCTCGATTTGTGGAGGGAGGACTTAAGGACCTCAGCATAAGCCGGACGACATTTAACTGGGGTATCCCTGTTCCGGGTAACCCAGGGCATGTGATATACGTATGGTTTGATGCCCTTACAAATTATATTACGGCAGCGGGTTTCCCGGATGATCCGGAAAGGTTCAACGATATCTGGCCTGCCAATATACACCTCGTAGGGAAGGATATACTCCGCTTCCACGCCATATACTGGCCGGCTTTCCTAATGTCGGCAAAAATCCCGCTGCCCATAACCGTATTCGCGCACGGATGGTGGACAGTCGAGGGGGAGAAAATGTCAAAATCGGTCGGCAACGTAGTCGACCCGTATCAGGTTGCGGACGAGTTCGGTGCGGATGTGTTCAGATACTTCCTGCTAAGGGAGATACCGTTCGGACAGGACGGTGACTTCTCTAAAAGCGCGATAGTGTCAAGAGCGAACGGCGAGCTTGCGAACGGCCTTGGTAACCTCGTTAGCCGTACACTCGGAATGATAGAGAGGTACAGGGGCGGAAAGATACCCGAACCGGGACAGATAGGCTTTGGTGAAGAATTAATGGCTAATGGGGCTGCGGCTATGATAGGTACGGTCGAATATGCTATGGATGAAACTGCCTTTCATAAGGCTCTCGGAGCGATATGGGATTTTATAGCTCTTACCAACAAGTATGTGGATGAAGAGGCCCCCTGGGTTTTAGCAAAAGAAAACAAGGAAGAAAAGCTCAATACCGTGCTCTGGACTGTTTCCTATTCTATAGGAGCAATTGCCGTTCTTATCTCTCCTTTTATGCCGGTATCGGCGGTGGAGATATGGAAAAGACTCGGCTGTGAAGCCAGGCTCCATTCTGTAACACTATCCGGCTTAAAGGAAGGGGGATTGATAAAGCCCGGACAGGTTGTGTCTAAAGGAAGCAGCCTATTTCCGAGGTATGAAGATAAATCATGATTACTATTTCCATCATCCTATAGATTTAAACTCCAGCAGTGTACTCGATTTTTCCCGACTATTCCCAACTCTTCCTACCAGAAGGCCGTTTTCTTAGATATATGCATTTTTTGCACAATTCTAGCAAATTTTGCGTTCTCCATCCTCGAACCTCCTTTTCATTCATAGTTATATTCTATGATATCAATCAGTTATATGAATAAGCGATCTGGCATGTTAATTGCACATTTATCTATCATCCTGTTAATTAGGGGTTATTATGTCTGCGTTTTGCAGCCAAAAAGGCTTCACATTTATTGAAGTAATGGTCGCTGTTACAATCATGGCCGTGGGATTCCTTGCAATGGCTCAAATGCAGTATCTGTCACTCCGGCAAAGTCAGGAGGCCGAAGATGGGACGTTTGCAACCAATGTGATTCAATTTATAGCTGACAGGGATATGGAAGAGGTGAAGAGAGCGCATTTGCTTAATTCTATAACATTCATGGATGCACAGGCCGGCAGAACAGTCAATTTAGGATACTGTAACGGCAGCTCTGCGAATGGGGTATGCAAAACCTGTCCCTGTGACCCCTTGGCTCAAGTAACGCCCGATCCTACTCAGAACACCCAAACGACGTGCGCACTTATAAACTTAAATAACTTCGACCCGAAGAATGTAAGTTTTCAAAGCACAGCAACAGGGTGTACGGGCGGTAAAGACAATAATCTAGTTATAGTCAAGCTAGTTAATTCCCAGATAAATAATAATTCAACGCCTCCCGTGACCTCTCTGAATGTAACTTACGCAGTTAAATCGATCAATCAATTTGCCAAAACAGGATTTCAAAATTTGGACAAAAGGGACACACTCGCGATACAGGACCTTGTATTCAGCGCCCACAAGGAGGACTGGAGCCAGTATGTTGCGAATTGGACAAGTGTGGATATACCGGATGTGGAGTAATGACGGGATATTATGAATAGTAAAGAGACTGTTAGAAATACTAAGGGTTTTACCATGATCGAGCTTATGATCTCAGTATCAATAATTGCGATCATTATAGCTGGCATGACAGTCGCTCTCCAGCAGCAACAGAGGCAGTTCAGAATGACTAAAGAAACAGCCGATATGGCTCAAACCGGAAGAGCGGTTCTCGATTTTCTCGCCACCGAGATCAGAAATGCGGGCTCACGCCAGGGTAAGACTTTTGCGGTAGGGTTTTTTAACGGCGGAAGTGATGGGGCTAATCCCTGTACGGGGAACACTAATAAAGCTGGAACAGCCGATTCTCCTCCTGACTGTGTGACATTATATACTTGGGATATAACCCGCGGTCAGGTAGAGGGGAATCTGCCCTCAGTACCCGGTATTATAGCAGTTTTAGTGGATAATCCGCTCGTTCTTACTCTGCCGACTCAGTGGTTCCCAAACGGCGGCAATGTATTAATCGGAGAGACACAGGAGAATACTAAAATACTTCTGGGTTTTAGGTCTCCAACAGCTCTATGCAATCCGGACAGCACAGTCAACTGCGGGAGTACTCCAGAGAAATGCACTGAATGCTCTGTGATCCTCAGTGCCAGTGTCGACGGAGGCACCAAGACGGCAACAATAGACTCCCTCAACGATATAATTGCGAATAACATGCCGGTGTCGACATTTAACGGGCTTTCGAATTTTGTAAACGGCGTTGTTATGAACGGAGTAAATTACGGGTTTATTCCTACTTTTGCCTCTCTCCCTTCTGAGATGACTATAGTTAACTCTAAGACATTCTGGGTCGATCTAAAAACTAAATCACTTATGCTGCAGCAGAACGGTGGTCAGGCACAGCCAATTGCAGGAGGAGCTAACGCTCCGGCTATCGTGGATTTTCAGCTCGTATTCAATCTTCAGAACTTAGACGGTAGTATGACCAAAGTTGGTGTCCCGCTTAACGCAAATAATAACCTTTATCCCGATTTTACTAATGCGACTCTTAATGGCAGGGAGCAGGATATAAGATCAGTCGAGATTTACTTAGTGGTCAAATCGAAGCTTAAACCGCGCAAGACCGAGGGCGGCGAGCTTATACAGACGATCCCCGCAATTGCGGATGTGTTGCAGAGGACAATTAAAGCGCCATCGACTAGCACAAATGAACCCCAGAAGGGTTATACGTACCTTCTTCTGTCCACGACTGTATATATGCGAAACCAATCGAGGGAGGAGTTCGGATAAGTCTATGATTCGAGATAAAGTATTCATGCAGATTAATCGAAAATTTAATTCGAAATCAACCTCTTCCGATATCCGCAGAAACGAAAAGGGAATTGCGGTTGTACTTGCATTGATAATGCTGCTCGTGATGTCAGTACTCGCAACTACTATTTCCTTCAACTCTAATAACAATTTCTATGCAATGTCTAATCACAAGCAGGGCCAGGAAGCTTTCCTCGCAGCCGAGTACTGCGTTCAGGTGGGCAGGGACAGGTTCGAGACGATAGGGATCGAGGTGCTTTATTTTCTTCTTCAGAATCAGAGTACATACACCCTCGGACAAAGTGGCAATGACGACCTAGTTTTGACCGAAACGCTAGTTAACGGCGCCAGATGCAGATCCGGAGACAGATTCTACAACAGTACCAACGGCCCGGCACCGATGATTCAAATTCCACCTATTACCAAAACTGTACAGAGGCCTCTTAAGAACACGAGTTTGCCCACGAGCGCTTCAGGTGGAGCTGGCCTCGTTCCAGTATCGTTTGTAGTGACAGGGAAGGACCAGGGAGACAAGGATTTAAACGACGTGGACAACGATATAAACACCGGTACTGAAATTGCGGTAGGTTTCGAGGCTTTCATACCGGGAAATGCGAACCAGATGTACTCGCAGTGATTGATACACTGAAGGGAGCGATAAATCGATATGTTGAGATTCATGAATAACATCAAGAAAAAACTTTCATTGCAACGGATTACAATCATTTCCATATTTCTCAGTCTGCTCCTAGTGTCGGGGGCTCATGGGGTCACCATAATACAGAACAATGTAGAAGATCCGAATGTGATAATTTCCCAGGTCGTCGGCGGTCAGCCCGACGTTCTTCTCATATTGGATATGTCGGGATCCATGGGTATAGCAACTGGTGGATCACAAGTCGGTACCTGGACCGGGTCATCAGACGGAGGGGTCCTTAATTCATGCGAGTCATACCAATGCGGCGGTGTTAATGCATGTAACAACTTTGTAAATAGATCCCTTGCGGCTGAGTGCGCAGAAAATATTACTAAGCTCTCCACTTGTGGATCTACAAATTGTATAGGCGTTCTGGGAACTTGTGACGATCAGACACAGTTCAATAATTTACTTTCTTGCATAAATAGTACAAATGCGTTGACT
>JBIOKC010000115.1:0-6219 GCA_044451425.1 Thermodesulfobacteriota bacterium | reverse complement strand
GGGAACCAAGTCCGGAAATGTCGGCGGCATCAGCGCGAGCAGTTCGGTAGGCGCAAAGAATTAAAACAATATGTTAAATGAAAACTCGGAGGAGGATTTTGAAATGAAATTGTCAGTAAGAATAAAGAAAATCCTTAGAATGTCCCTTATATTCATGGGTATTACTGTCGTCTTTGTCGTGCCAGGGGTTATGAAGTGCTCGGAGTCGGTAGACACCCCCAAAAGTGAAACCCCTACTCTGATATAATATCACAGCAGTAGTTTTTCGTTCCGCTTCCAACGGGCTTGATAGGAACGGGCAGCACTCGTGGCCTACTCCTTAAAAAATTCTTCAAGCGCGGATATTATTTCTCCGGATTTACCTATAAGCTGTCCGCAGTCGGGCAGGGAATCGAGGAAGTACCTCCCGTAGAATTTGCTGATTATTCTCTTATCGAGAACAAGAACGATGCCCTTGTCACTCCTGGTCCTGATGAGCCTGCCAAAGCCCTGCTTGAATTTGAGAACTGCCACGGGGACGCTGTATTCGGTAAACGAGTTAGTACCCATGCTCTCCATGTACTCGACGCGCGCTTCTATGATCGGCTCCGTAGGAACCCTGAACGGCAACCTCGTAATCACGACCAGACTGAGCGCGTTCCCCGGTACGTCTACACCTTCCCAGAAACTGTCGGTGGCGAAAAGGACAGAGCCGTCTTTGACCCTGAATTTATCAAGGAGTCTCGCCCGCGGTAGGACGCCCTGCTTGAGAGTGAGGATGCCCGATAACTCGAGCTCTTCGTAAACCTCCCTGTATACGCTCTCGAGGAGCGAGTAGGAGGTGAAAAGAATGAGAGCGTTCCCGCGAGATGCCGTTACGGCATCTAATATCAGTGGAGAGATTGTATCGGAGTAGTCCCTCGTTCCGGGTTCGGGTATGTCCGTCGGTATGGCCAGCAGAAGCTGCTCCTTGTAATTAAACGGGGATGGCAGTATCAGCTCCGATACCCGGTCTTCATCCATTAGACCGAGCCCCGACTTTATGAACTCGAAATCCTTTCTCACGGCCATCGTAGCCGAAGTCATCACGACCGTATCGCATCTCGAATACAGCCTCTCCCGGAGCGGCTGAGAGATATCGAGCGGAGAAAGTCCGAGCCCAGAGACGACTGCTCCCCTCCCCATCCTGCCTTCCACCCACCTCACATAGCCGTCATCCTCATGGCTGAGAAACGTCGAGATCACATCCGAATAATAATCGAGCTTGTTTGCCACGCCCCTGAACTCGACGATGAGCTTCGCGAAGTCGTTTTCCTCCTCGTAATCGAGCAGGAAATCGGTAAATGCCTTTATCTCCTCGTGAAGCTCTTTAAGCCTTATCCGCAGGATCGAGAACTTCTTGTCTATTTGCTCCCAGCCTTCGTGCGAAAAAGCTGCTTCCGTGATTCTGAGGCTCACCTCCTGGCCTTCGGCCTCGTTTTGCCGCATCATCAATAGCGAGAAATTATAAAGGGCGTCGAACGCGTCCACGACGTACTCCTCAGAAGCGTCTATCCTGGGAGAAAGGTTCTGCTCCACTCTTCTCAACACATCATTGACTATGCCCTTCCTGGCAATCCTTACGAGCTTTGTGGCTAGGGCCGCTGCGTAGAAAATCAACCCCTTCGCTTCACCACCTTTCCCCCTCCTTTTCATACGCCTCAGTATCCTTATTATTCCGTACTTAGTCGCCCTCATGCCGAAGTGGGATGTTGCGGCGTCCACTATATGATGGGCCTCGTCGAAAATGATTCTTTTAAACGGAGGGAGAATACCCGCGTCGCTCTTTTCCGACGCCCCCTTTATCGAGAGGTCGGAAAAAAGGAGGTGATGGTTTACCACAAGCAGCTGCGAGGAAGCAATCTCCCTTCGCGACCTGTAAAAAAAACAGCGGGAATAGTAAGGACACCTGGCTCTCAGACAGCTGTCGCTCTCAGCCGATACCTTGTCCCACACCTCGTCGGGAGGACTGAAGCTCAGGTCGGAAAGAGACCCGTCTTCCGTGACCTTCGCCCATTCCAGAATATCCGAGATCGAGCCCACCTCGTCCTCATCCGCGATCTCGAAAAGTCCTTCCTGCACGGTCTCGGCGCGCAGGAGGCAGAGATAATTCCCCATGCCCTTTACCAGCGAATAATTGAATTCGCCCCCAAACGCCTTATGCACAAGCGGTATGTCTTTATCTATAAGCTGCTCCTGCAGATTGATCGTGTTAGTAGAGATAACGACCCTCTCGCCGTTCCGTATAGACCAGAGAACGGCCGGAATCAGATAAGAGAGTGTCTTTCCGGTCCCGGTACCCGCCTC
Source organism: Thermodesulfobacteriota bacterium (assembly GCA_044451425.1). Lineage (GTDB taxonomy): Bacteria > Desulfobacterota_D > UBA1144 > Nemesobacterales > UBA2774 > 2-12-FULL-53-21. The sequence goes on along the minus strand of JBIOKC010000115.1, from coordinate 3,894 downwards.
TATGAGCGAAATCAGATTTTCGTTGAAAGCCGCGGCGACCGATTCGAGCATGTTAAGCTGCTCGTCCCGGAGCTCGTACTTATCCTCCATCAATTCCGAAATGCTACCCCCGGGAAGGAGGAGTTCCCTTGATTTCTCCACATCAAGGAGCTCTATTTCTTTCTCCGCGAAAGGCTCCACGACCACGTACACGCGGGAGGCATTATTGTCCACAATGTAGAAGCCGATACCCTGATTCCCGAACACGGAAGCGAGTTGTATGTCCTGGTCAGAAGGTGAGAGGTTCCCGGACGGGTGGTTATGGATGACGACCTCCCCCGGCAGGGCAGAATCGATAACCACCGGCACGGAATAACCGTTACCCCGCGCGACGATTCTCACACTGTCGATAACATTTGCCGCGGAAAATGAGCCTACAAAAAAGACCTCGTTCCCCGAAGCCTCTTCTATGCCTACCCTTATGCTGTTTTTTACCCGGACTGAAAAGTGATCCCTTTCCACGGGGAAAAGTCTACATTATTTAGGTGAGTTTCACAGGCGGGGAAATACCCCTCGTATTGCCTTAATAAAACAGTTTTGGTAGGTTATCTCATTGATTTACCGGAGGGGTGGCCGAGTGGACGAAGGCGCTGGTCTCGAAAATCAGTAGAGTCGCAAGGCTCTCGTGGGTTCGAATCCCACCCCCTCCGAAATCTTATAATTGATTACGCACGCCCAGCCGAGCGACTTCCGAATATATTCGAACCTATAGTAATTGAGAATGCATTAACAAGAAATCCTTACTATCCCGTTTTCGTAGAAATCGACCCCGCACTTGATAACCCCGCAGAAGGTTCGATGAAATGACGTGGAGATTAAAGATATACTCATCTTCAGGGCGGGCATTGCAGGGCCGAGCCTGGCCTTCTGGTGAAATAGGTACGGATTCAGACCAACAGTTATAGAGAGCTCTCCCGCGCCCCCCGCGAAGGCGGGTATTTGATTGATTTCTGGAGCTCGGGAATGGACGTCGTAAAAAAATGGGCATCTCAACGGAGCTCAGCCGGGAAAGCCACGATATATGGGAAATTGTATTCATCGATGAGTACTGGAACCGGCTGGGTGGATTTGACTTTCATTCCCTTGGTTCGGTTCCGGACGGGCACATGCTCAACATATTAAGAAGCAGTCTCGCCAAGATTTTATATTCGCAAACTAAAGATGATGTCGAGTACATATTCGGGGATTCGATACGAATGATCGAGCAGAACGAAAATAGCGTCCGGGTCACATTCGAGCGCGGCGCTTCCCGGAGGTTCGATCTTTTGGTCGGCGCGGACGGTCTCCATTCCCGGGTCCGCAAACTGGTCTTCGGAAATGAATCGCAGTTCGAACGCTACTACGGATACTACGCTTCTTCCTTCACTTTAGACAATTACCTTAAACTCGGCGTCTCAGCTAACTATATCTGCTATAACGTTCCGAACAAACAGGTCGCCCTCTACCGCCTACGAAACTACTAGCTCTGGCTCCTGATTTCTATTTTGATTCAGTCAGCCAGATCGTTATGGATGGATTTTCCCGAGGACGGGTAACGCTCGTAGACGCCGCCTGCTATTGCCCGTCGCTCCTTTCCGGACAGGGATCGGCGCTCGCGATGGCTGGCGCGTACATACTGGCGGGATAGCGTAAAGCTGCCGACGGTGACTATCGTACTGCATTTAAACAGTACCGGCTGATGATATGCGTAAGCGAGTTTACAGGGAAGAGTTTATTCCGTCACTCCCTTAGTAAGCATCAATAATTGAACAATCATGATGGGTTAATTGACGGCATTACGAAGCTCTGCGAGTCCGGGAATGAAACATGAAACGACCTCGCCCTCTGGTGTGCGCCATTCTAAATAGATATTGATAAAAACCGTTGGTAAACCTTTAAAATCAGGAATAATGTATAGATTCCGGACCTATTAATAAATACGTATACATCCTATTCGATTGGTTATAATATAAAAATCAAAAAAAACTAATCTGGAGAAACACCTAATGAGAAAGGCGCTATTTATTCTTATCATTATATGCTCTACTTCCCTAGTTCCACAACTCATACCCGATACGTCAGCCCTTCAGGAAATTAATACATGGACCTTGAAAGACCAGAATAAGAATCCGAATTCCAAAATAAGTCCGCGGCTATATAATCTCATGACTGTAATGAATGAAATGGGAATTACGAGATACAATTTCAATAACATGAATCCGAGAAATTTATCCACTCCCCTGGTCAAGGTGGACAATTCAGGCAATGTGGAGGTTTACGTTCACTTGAATGAAGTAAGTGACGAAGACCTTAAGCGTTTAAACGAGATGGGATTGGATATGGAAGTACTTAATGAGAACCTTAAAATCGTTCAGGGCTGGCTGCCTTACGACGCTATCGAAGGAGCTTCGGAGCTCGGATTCGTTTCCAAAATCACCCCGCCTAGCTATGGTTACACAAAGGCGGGTTCCGTAGATACCCAAGGGGATGCAATAATAGGAGCGGACAAGGCCAGGAGCACGTTCGGTGTGGACGGCTCGGGAATAAAGGTGGGCGTCATATCCGACGGAGTTGACAGCCTGGCTGCATCGCAAATAACGGGCGACCTCCCGAAGCAGGTACAGGTAGGCAACCCGGGGAGCGGAGACGAGGGGACAGCTATACTCGAAATTGTTCATGATATCGCCCCCGGCGCAGACCTCGCGTTTTACAACGGCACCACTACCTTGAACTTTTTAGATGCCATAGATTACTTCAAAAATAACGGAGTTAACGTAATAATCGACGACGTAGGGTTCCTCAGCGAGCCTTTCTTTCAGGACGGCTCAATCGCACAGGCTGCAGAACAGGCCGTACAGGACGGGATCACCTATATTTCGGCGGCAGGGAACGATCAGGAAAGGCACTACCTAGCGCTCTACGTGGACGCGACTCCAGGAGGCAGCAAAACCCATCTGCACGACTTCGGCCAAGCGGCGGGCGGAGCTAGCAACACCGGCATGAAAGTGGCAGTCCCGCCCCAAGGCGACTCCGTCGTCGTGCTTCAGTGGACCGACCCCTTCGGAACAGCTTCCGATGATTACGACCTCTACCTGGTCGATCCCAAAACCGGAGATGTCATAGACTCCAGTACCAACACCCAAAACGGGAACGGCGACCCGATTGAAACGGCGGGTGTGCATAATAAAAGTATTTCCAAAACACTTAACTACAACATCGTTATTAATAAATTCAGCGGAGAGGCCCAAACGCTCGAAATATTTTTTAACCTAGACGGGGACCTGACTGAATTCAATGTCCCCGAGAGCAGTATCTACGGCCATCCGGCTGGAACGGGTGTTATATCCGTGGGAGCAACATCCAACGGCACCGTTGAGTTTTTCAGCTCGGAAGGTCCGACTCCCATATATTTTCAACCGACGACAACAGTTTCGAGCGTATCGTCTGTAAGCGCCGCACCTCAACTCGAGGAAAGGCAGACGCCTTCGGTCGTCGCTCCGGACAGGGTATCCACGTCCGTACCCGGATTCCTCAACTTTGTTGGTACTTCGGCTTCTGCACCGCACGTTGCAGGGACCGCGGCGCTTGTGCTCCAGGCCCTCGGTTTCGGAGCCAAAATCTCATCGCTGAACTCTCAAGGCTCGGCACTTGTAACCGCACATCAGGTGCAGGAGGTTACGGATATATTGACAAGCACGGCTGACGACATTCCGCCGGCCGGGCACGATAACGTATCGGGATTCGGAATCATAAACGCATATGCCGCTGTACAGAAGGCGATAGGTGAAGCGATGCCGACGCCATCGCCGACACCAACACCTACTTCTCCCCCCAACAACCAAGGCTCGAACGGGGGAAGCGGCGGGTGCTCAATAT
>JBIOKC010000114.1:0-6311 GCA_044451425.1 Thermodesulfobacteriota bacterium | reverse complement strand
TTATTATATTCATATTCTGTATAGCTGCTCCGGAAGCGCCTTTTACAAGGTTGTCTATTACAGAGACGATAATTGCGGCCTTATTCTCCGGCTCCGCTCTCATGCCGATGTCACAGTAATTGGAGCCTCTAACCTGCGAGGTCGAAGGATAGACCTTCTCAGGCGATATCCTGATGAACGTCTCATGTTTGTAATGTTCGTTAAAAAGGTCTATGAGCTCTCCGGTCGTTTTCTTCTTTTTCAGCTTCACGTAGATGGTCGAGAGAATTCCTCTATCCATGGGGATGAGGTGCGGTGAGAACGAGACCTTTACATCGAGTCCGGAGTATTCGGATAACGCTTCCTCGATTTCAGGCATGTGGCGGTGTTCTCCCAGCTTATACGCTTTCACTCCCTCGTTCACTTCGCAGAAGTGATAGTCGAGGGAAGGGGACCTTCCCGCACCCGAGACTCCCGATTTGGAATCCACTATTATAGAGTCGGGCTCTATCAGCTTCTTTTTGAGTAAGGGGGCCAGCCCTAGTATTGCGGATGTGGGATAACAGCCTGGATTCGCCACCAGCTTCGCGCCCTTGATTCCCGACCTGTTTATCTCGGGAATACCGTAGACCGCTTCGGGCAGGAGCTCGGGGCAGGGGTGCTTTCCCCCGTACCATTCGTTATATTTTTCGTGGCTGAGTCTGAAATCGGCTCCCAGGTCTATTATTTTTAAATCCCTTTTATATAGCTCTTTTACGATTTTCGCCGATTCACCGTGCGGCAGAGCCAGAAAAACGATTTCTATGTCCTTGGGCAACGCTCCGGGGTCGAGGGGCTCGAGCCTGAGGTCGATAAACCCGCGCAGGTGCGGAAATACGTCCGATATAGCCTTTCCGGCATGTTTATCGGCTGTTAAATACGTTACCTCCGCACGCGGATGGACGAGCAGCAACCTTAGCAAATCTCCGCCCGTATAGCCGCTTGCGCCCAGAATTGCCGCTTTATTTTTCTTCATTAAAGATTGAAAATATCTGGGAAAAGCATTAAATACAAGTTCATACAGATTTTCCTTTGTTGATGGTATAGTTATAGTGGGTTTGGTTCTCTCACGTATCTTGACTCAGGCGGCTTGAAAGGGTAGTTTCTTTAGGCTTTCTTAACTACCATAAAGAAAAAGGGATTTTTCGGAGGGACTTTAGATGTCTATCAAGGTCGGGATTAACGGATTCGGTAGGATCGGGAGACACATTCTGCGTATAGGTCTTGGACGTAACGACCTGGAGTTTGTAGGAATCAATGATATTTCCGATTCCAAGACGCTTGCGCATCTTTTTAAGTACGATTCTATATTCGGTCCGTATAAAGGGGAAGTAAAATCGGAGAACGGGCATATACTGGTCGACGGAAAAGCGATCAGAGTTTTTTCGGAAAAGGACCCTAAGAATATCCCGTGGGAGGATGTGGGAGCCCAGATAGTCGCCGAAGCCAGCGGTATATTCAGATCGAAAGATAATGCTTCTGCTCATCTCGGAAAGACGGTAAAGAAGGTAATCATAACTGCGCCCGCCAAGGGCGAAGTCGATTTTACAACGGTTCTCGGAACTAATCAGGGACTATATGATAGCGAGAAGCATCATATTATTTCCAATGCGTCCTGTACCACGAACTGCTTTGCATTGATTGTCAAAGTGCTCCATGAGCGTTTCGGTATAGTGAGGGGCGAGATGACCACCATACACTCTTATACCAACGATCAGAGGATTCTCGACGCGCCGCATAAGGATTTGAGGAGGGCGCGGGCCGCGGCCCTTTCGATAATACCGACCGAAACGGGAGCCGGGAAAGCCATACAAATCATATTCCCCGAGCTTAAGGGCAAATTGAGCGCGGTTGCCATGAGAGTTCCGACAGCGGACGTATCCGTGGTCGATTTCACATGCGAGGTTAAAAAGCATACGAGCGTCGAAGAGGTAAACGAGAAATTCAAACAGGCTTCTGTGGGAGGGTTGAAAGGGCTGCTCAGGTACGTGGACGAAGAGCTCGTATCCTCGGATTTTATAGGCGACCCGCATTCGGCGGCATTCGATTCAGCGCTGACTTCAGTCATGGACGGAAACCTTGTAAAGGTCATTGCGTGGTATGACAACGAATACGGATACTCATCGAGAGTCGTTGATTTGATTCAATTCGTGGGGGAAAAGATCCGATGAACAAACTCGTGATATCCGATCTGCCCGACTCCGTGTTCAACGGTAAGCGGGTCTTCGTGAGGGTTGATTTTAACGTTCCTATAAGGGACGGTAAGATCAGCGAAGATTACAGGATAAGAAGAGCGATTCCGACGATCGATTATCTTGTGGAGAGGAAAGCAAAGGTTATATTGGGCTCTCACCTCGGCAGGCCCAATGGTATAGTGATATCCGAGCTCTCTTTAAAACCCATCGCTACCAGACTTTCCGAGCTTCTTGGTAAATCAGTCAAATTTACTGGCAAGGTTATAGGGCCCGAAGTGAAGGCATCCATAGACAGCCTCGAGGGCGGCGAGGTTATGCTTCTCGAAAACCTGAGATTCCATAATGAAGAAACAGACAACGACCCCGAGTTCTCAAAAGAGCTCGCGTCGTATGCAGATATATATGTAAACGATGCATTCGGAACTTCTCACAGAAAGCACGCTTCTACTTACGGTATGGCGTCCATGTTTGACTTGAGAGTAGCCGGGTTCTTGGTCAGCAGGGAGCTGAAATTCCTTACGAGACTCCGTGAAAACCCCGACCGGCCGTTCGTGATAATTGTGGGAGGGAGCAAGATCAAGGATAAATTACACGCATTAAAGAGCCTCATCGAAAAGGCGGACAGGGTGCTTCTGGGCGGCGGCGTCGCGTACACATTCCTTAAAGCTAAAGGCGTGAATATAGGGAACTCAATAGTCGAGAACGAGCTCGTACCATGGGCCAAGGAGGCTCTCGAGAAGTATGGCGATAAGATTTTTCTGCCGGTCGATCACGTCGTCGCAGGCAGTTTCGAAAGAAGGAAGAACTGCATGGTCGTCGACGGCGAGATACCGGACGATCTGCAGGGGTTTGATATAGGGCCTAAGACTGCAGCTAAATATAATCATCTTATCAAGGGCACCGGGTCTATTTTCTGGAGCGGACCGATGGGTGTTTTCGAAGTCGGCGATTTCTCCGCCGGTACCGCGCAGCTTGCAAGATCGGTAGCTCTCGCCACGTGGAGAGGAGCCACAACGGTAGTAGGCGGCGGCGAGACAGTAGCGTCTATAAGGGAAGCGGAGGTTCTTGATCTCGAGATCACTCACATCTCGACGGGCGGCGGCGCGCTTCTCGAATTTCTCGGAGGGGACGAGCTCCCCGGGATCTCCATACTTAACGACAGAGAAGAGAAAATTTCCTTAGTCGCTAATTAAAAATTGCGGCGGCATTCGTTACGTTCTATACCGAATCCCGGCGCATTAAATCTACCCATCCCGTAAAAATCGTGTTAATCTTAAAATACACAAATCCGGTAACAATCAACGGGGTAAAACATGGCAAAGGTAAAGATGAAAGAAGGCGCTGGTTCCATACCCGGACTTTTAGGTAAGGAAGCCGAGTATCTGCTTGAGCATAAGTGTAAAACGTTCTCTAAAAACCTGCTTCATTTGCCGGGGACCGACTTCGTGGACAGGATTTTCGCTCCCTCAGACCGTCCGAACGCGGTATTGAGGAACCTCCAGCTCATGTACAACACGGGCAGGCTCGCGGGAACCGGATATTTATCCATTCTGCCGGTGGACCAGGGTATAGAGCACTCGGCCGGGGCCTCTTTCGCGCCAAACCCCATTTATTTCGATCCGGAAAATATAGTGAAGTTAGCGATCGAGGGCGGCTGTAACGCGGTTGCCTCTACACTCGGAGTGCTCGGGGCGGTTTCGAGGAAATACGCGCACAAGATACCCTTTCTGGTAAAACTCAACCATAACGAGCTCCTGACTTATCCCAATAAATACGACCAGATTATGTTCGCCAACGTCGACCAGGCTTTCCAGATGGGGGCCGTTGCCGTGGGGGCGACAATATATTTCGGCTCCGAGGAAAGCGACCGTCAGATACAGGAGGTTTCAGAGGCCTTCAGTTACGCCCATACTCTGGGAATGGTCACTGTGCTCTGGGCTTATCTCAGGAACTCCGCGTTTAAAACGGAGAAACAGGATTTCGATTTATCGGCCGATCTCACGGGTCAGGCCAACCACCTGAGCGCGACGATAGAGGCAGACATAGTCAAGCAGAAGCAGGCCGAGAATAACGGAGGCTTCCTCGCGCTTAAATTCGGCAAAACAGACCCGAGGGTATACTCGAAGCTGACGTCCGACCACCCGATCGAACTCACGAGGTTTCAGGTAGTTAATTGCTACATGGGACGGGCTGGGCTTATTAATTCCGGCGGCGCGTCAACGGGTAAAGAAGAGGATGACCTTGTGCAGGCGGTGAGGACGGCGGTCATCAATAAGAGAGCAGGCGGCATGGGGATGATAACAGGTCGGAAATCCTTCCAGAAACCTATGAAAGAGGGTGTTCAAATACTGAATGCGGTGCAGGACGTTTATCTCAGCAAGGAAATAACCATAGCCTGACATAGGACTCCGCGTTTGTAGCTCCCAGGGCTCGTCACAATAGGCTACACTCCTCGGGAGTTATAGCTAGTTAAATCCATAATTACGGCCTACCTAAATATTTTAGTGCGATTTATACTTGAGATTGCCGTAGTGAATCTTTTTTCCCGGGAAGCTAACGACATCGGCTCGGTGCTCATTCATGAATTGGAAGATAGAAGGGCTTAAAAAACTGGACGGCGCTCTCGGCGGGATCTCCTGCAATGTCTCTAAATTTATAGTCAGTCCCAGAAAAAAGACGAGTGAAGGATTAAAAAAAATACTAGTCATACGTCCGGGCGGTATTGGGGATGCGGTTCTCCTGTACCCCGCTCTCAGGGAGCTCATGAATCATTTCCCGGACGCTTCAATCGATGTGCTGGCGGAGAAGAGGAATGCGGGAATCTTCTCTGTGTGTCCTTACGTCGGCGGGATATTCCAATATGACAAACGACCTCACGAGACTCTCTTCAAAGTAATAAAAGAGGGTTACGACGTCGTTATCGATACCGAGCAGTGGCACAGGCTGACAGCGGCGCTTTCTTACCTGACACGCGCCCCTTTGCGGGTTGGTTTTGAGACGAACGAACGGGCGGGGTTATTCAGTCACCCCGTTCCCTACGGCCAGAACGATTATGAGGTCTATAGTTTTCTCAATCTCGTAGCCGCGGTCACAGGCGAAAATTATGATTTCGATAAGGAGAGCCCCTTTATACCGCTCGACCGGGTTTCTTATGGCGGCATCAGCACCGCCCTTTCGGATTTCAGGAAGGGTAAAAAAGCGATCGTAGGATTATTTGCCGGTGCCACGGTCGCTGAAAGGAGGTGGGGGGTAAAGAGATTCGTGGACCTGTCGAGGGGGTTTTGGGATGAAGATATCGGCACTGTGATTGTCGGAGGCAAAGCGGACAAAAGCGATTCTGAAATGTTTGCCGGGGGGGGAACTAACGGATACCTTTTGGACTACATTGGGGGAACCACGCTCGGAGAAACGGCAGCCGTTATATCGGAGCTCGATCTATTTATATCTGGCGATTCGGGGCTCATGCACATAGCGTACGGCGTCGGTACTCCAACGGTCTCACTCTTCGGCGCGGGTATAGAGAAAAAATGGGCTCCTAAGGGCGGCAATCATATCGCGATTAACAAAAATCCGCCCTGCAGTCCCTGCACTAAATTCGGCTATACGCCGACCTGCCCTTACGAAGTAAAATGTCTCGCCGATATAACAGTAGGTGAAGTAAAGGAGTCGGCTATGAAGCTTCTGGCGCGGTCTCTCGGTACGCGGACGTGAAAAGATATTTGCTGGCCATTACCGTTCCGGATCAAACACCTTTTTCCTCGAGTCCCGGCGGAACCTCTCCGTAGTATATGGAGTCCTTCTCGTAAAGAGCCTTAATTTTGTCTTTAGGCATGTCTGGCATGTCTTCTTTGAGCCCGAACATCCTGCACACGTGCCTTAATTCCTCTTCTCTGCCCGGGAGAGGGTCCATGGGCTGAATCATATTTACTTTTCTTAGCTCTTCCTTCACCGCGGGGTCTTCCTTCAGCGGGTTGCCGTAGGTGTTGTAATGATACAGTTTGTCGAACCGTTTTCTCGGCCTCTGGCCCGGAGTCTCGGCGGCATAGCCCACGGCCATGAGCCAGAGTGGGACGATATTCTCAGGGAGCCCCAATACCC
>JBIOKC010000113.1:0-6370 GCA_044451425.1 Thermodesulfobacteriota bacterium | reverse complement strand
GTGTGAGGATTGTAATCATCAGGCTGTAGCCGACGAACCCGATGAATATTACGAAGTAGAGAGGGAGTAATTGAAGAAAGCCATTATTCCGGTTGCCGGTCATAATGTCAGATCCTGCCGGTCGCATGGGCTTAACTGTCATTCAGAATTGTGTCATTCCCGAGTAATCGGGAATCCAGCCCTCTCAGACTCAATGAACTGCGGCTGGAAAAGGTTGGCTGACCTCCCACCAACAATTTTCGCTCAAGCGTAAGTTTTACTGCTCATCCGCCTTCGTTAAGTAGCCTAATTCTCCTCTCCTATGTCACACCCATTCGCCTGAGCCTTCTGTTTGAGCGCATCCAGGCTTGCCTGAGCTTTCGTTTGCTCGGCGTTCGCCGAGTCCAGCTTCTGCTTCGCCTTCTGCTCACTGGCCGAGATATTTTGATAGTCCTCCATCGCGCCGCTGCAGTAATTTCCCTTCGAATCGTCCGACTTGCATTTCTGGGCGGTGTCCGCGAGCGGCTCCTCCGTTCCCTCGTACGTATCGGAATGGAGAGACTTGTAGTACTTGTCCCAGTCTCGGAAGGCGTCCACCTGCTTATGGCTGGCTTCCATATAAACCTTGTCCGCCTGCTGTATCTGCGCCTCGAGCCGGCTGCAGTCGACGTCCTGCCCTTTTGCCTTTTCCACACCCGGGGTCAAGATCAAAATCGTAAGCGCAACTGTGAGAACCAGAAGATTAAAATTACGTCCGAACATGAATTCCTCCCATCTGGTTTTCTCATAAAACAAACCATGTAATCACAATTATATCAAACCCGCCTGTAAATATAAACGACCATCCCCGCACAAAGTTTTAATTCTCCATGCCATAGCGGGAAATACTCGAAGGTTGTCACCTCTCCCTCCTCCTTTTTATTGTTAACCTGCCCATTTCATGTTACGTTGAAGGTGCCGGATGAATACCAAACGGAGGTCATTATATGATGAGGAAAACGGTTATCTCTGCGGCAATTGCTCTCCTTTTAATGTCCGCGTGGGCGCACGCTCCCCTCGCCGCCGATGACAAGCTCGACGGCCTCGACGCTTTCATAGAGCTAGCCATGAAGGAGTATGGTGTCCCGGGCGCGGCCGTCGCGGTCGTTAAGGACGGTGACGTCGTATACCTCAAAGGCTTCGGCGTCAGGAGCGTTGACAGGAAAGAGAAAATCGACGGCGATACGGTATTTCAGCTTGCCTCCGTCACCAAGACATTCACGGCGGCATCGGTCGCCTCCATGGTCGACAGGGGCAAGATCGGCTTCGACGAGGAAGTGATAAAAATAATCCCCGATTTCGCCCTGATGGACCCTTACTCGACTCGCTATACGACCCCTCGCGACCTGCTCGCCCACCGCACCGGCCTCCCCCCGTTAACCGGAGACTTATTCGACCACCTCGGCTACTCGAGGAGTGAAGTCATTAAACGCGTCCGCTACTTCACCCCCGCCTGCAGCTTCAGGGAGCGGGCTAACTACTCCAACATCGGGTACTTCCTCGCGGGCCAAGCTGCGGCATACGCTGCTGATACGTCATGGGAAGACGTAGTGAGGGAAAACATCATAAAACCACTCGGCCTCAAGCACACCGGGTTCACATACGAGATGGACAAAGAGAGCGACATCGCTTATCCGCACGGTTTGGTAGACGGCAAAACCAAGGTAATACAGTTCAACGAGCAGAGAGTGCTTGCCCCCGCCGGAGCGATGACTTCGTCCGTGTCCGATCTCGCCCGCTATGTCATCATGCTTCTCGGCAATGGCAAGTTCAGGGGCAAGGAGATACTGAAGGCCGATTCGGTAGAGCAGCTATTAACACCGGCGATGGTGGACAAGCCATCGTTCGCCGAGCTTCCGCCCATCTCAGACGAAACCGGGTTCAGCTACGGGCTCGGCTGGGGTATCTACCACTGGCAGAACCACAAGATACTCGAGAAAGGAGGAGCTCTCGACGGTTACAGGTCGGTTGTAGTCCTCGTGCCCAACACGAAGCTCGGAATCGTAGTACTGGCGAATATGAATCTGACCGTTCTCCCCGAAGCCGTCAGCGCATTCGTACTGGAGCAGTATCTCGGCGATGCGGACTACGATATACAGGAAGTTATAATGGACAGATCCAAGAAGATAGCGGAGATGCTTGGCATGAACAAAACCGCCATGCCCACGAACCCGAACCCCCCGAGCAAAGACCTCGGCGCCTACACGGGAACTTACGTGAACGACCTCTACGGACGATTCTCCGTGCTCAGGGACGGTGATAATTTAAAGGTCGAGGCTGGTCCAGCTAAATATACAGGCAAACTCGCTCACGTGAATTATGACACGTTCTATCTGTCCTGGCCCATTTTCATATCCGCCTCAGATGAGGTTACTTTCGTCATCGACGCGAAGGGCAACGTGACGGAATTCATCGACGATTCCCTCGGCAGGTTCAAGAAGGTGGATTGATCAAAAATCGTCATTAAGAATGGAAGTGAGAAATCCGTACATAATCCACCGCCCATCACGGCCCCACACAAGGTACGTTCGGCGGCGCATCGAGCCCCATATACGACGCACATCGCTCCAGATCGGCGCAGCTTATCTTGTCCTGCTTGCTTTTGGGATCCATCGCCTCGTACGCCTCGACACTTACCGGAATGTTATTGCATATACTCATATCGAAGTGGTCGTCCTGCTGCGCGCTCTGTTTCTGACTGGCGCACGCCCCGAGGGCCAAAACACCTATAACTAATGCAGTAAACAAGCTTTTTCGCGTCATATCAAAAACCTCCTGTTTGTGTTAACTGCATAGTTTTCATTCATTATACACCCAAACTGCCTTAAAATGTTCAACATAATCCCGATTTTCGTGTGATTAAACTCTGGGAGCGCTTCGTCCGCGAAAAAAAACAGCCGTTGCCGGCGCGTCAATCCCGACCCTCATCCTCTAAAGCCCTCCCCCGTTGTCTTTCCCCCGCGCCCGATTATATTTTTTCAAGAGAATAAGGAAATCACGATGTCGGACACGAAATCACACCCCGGAGACGACGAGTACCTTAGCGCCGAAGTCGACAAATACTTCTACTACCTGAACATGATCACCGAGAATGTCCGCAACGGCTACAACCTCATGGTGCTTAAATACTGCGAACTTTCGCTCCCTCTTGTTCCCTCCCTCATAGATAACACCAAACGGTTCTCGGGCGAATTCGACATCGCGAGCATCCCCGCGATAGAGCTCGGCGCCAGAATATGGAGCCATCAGGGAAGAAGAGACAAAATAGACGAGCTCTCGCGCCTAGTCTCTTCACATATGGAGCTTTCTCCCTGGCAGATTCACATCGACCGCGCCTACGACCGCCTTATAGAAGAGGAAAGTTAAAATCACTACATCAACTTAATTCTATCCCCGAATCGGATAGATGAGGGGGGTACATCAATTTATCTGTCATTGCGAGTGCAGCGCGGCAATCTCAACTTTATGTCATCCTGAATTTCAGGATTTAGTTCTTGCCATTTCCTCTCCTCAAATGCACAAAATCAACAGCGGGCAAGCCCGCAGGTAACCGAACTCGCATCAGTACCAGTCTTTTCCCCCAACATTCACAGAATTGGCATTAAGAAAATAGATTATTAAGGCGTAAAAATCTTTCATGGGACGATTCCAAGCAAGTAAGGAATCGGACGCCCTTTCCTAAATGCAATAACGCCATTACTCTTACTTCATTGTAATCCAAGATGCTAATTAGGGTGGAATTGAAAGATTTTAGACTTAATAAGATGTTTTTAGCCGATTCTGTGCGGTCGGATGATTTTTGCTTCTTTTCATCAAGGAAAAGAAGATTATTAGTTTTGCCTTTGCCTTATAAGGCAGCAAATCAACAGCGGAAATCGCAATCGTGCCGCACTGAACCCGCTTCGGGCTCCCATCTTTTTCCCTCCCCGAGATTCACAGAACTCCGAATGGGCAAGGGCCCGCAGTCAGCCGAACTCGCGTCGGCACCAGCTTTTTCCCCGGACATGCACAAAATTGGCTTTGAGAAAATCGGGAGTTAATGCGTGAAAATGTTTTAGGCATGGGGTGGAATTAAAACATTTTAGCGTTAACGAGCGGTTTTTAGCTAATTCTGTGCCAGTCGTCACACTTTGTGTGTGATTGTTGCTTCTTTGTATCAAGGCAAGGAAAATACTGTCCTTGCCTTCGCTTTGTAGTTTCAGACGCATATGAAAAATCTATTTATAACCCCGCTTATCCTGAGCCAGTCGAAGGATGCCCTCCCACATTCCCCCTTTGAAATTCTCATTCTATCCTTTATTCTTTCTCGTTACATCAATACACGCTCAGGAGCAAAGGCTTGATTAGACTACTCATCGGAGCGGCGCTTCTCGGAGCGCTGCTTGCCCCCCTCCCCTCTTTGTCTGAGGACGCAGTCGTGTACGAAGTTGCCGAAAGCAAGCCCGAGCCTCCCGCGGTTAAAAAAGCATCCGCTTACGCCCAGTCATCTCTCACTCTCGACCAGATCCTCCGCAATTACTACCAGGCCATAGGCGGGCTTACGAGCTGGCAGTCCGTAAATACATTGACGGTCAAGGGCAAGCTCTTCTCCCAGAAACGGGAGTTTAAAACAACCGCCCGGTACATGCGCCCGGACAAGTGCCGGATAGAATACACTATCGGCGGCAAGCTCGTAGTACAAGCGTACAACGGTGAGTCCGCGTGGGAACAAAATCCCCTCTCTGATAACCCTTCCCCGAAGAGCCTCAATCCCGAACGCACTAATTATCTTAAAGACAGGTGTGATATCGAGAGCCCGCTCATCGACTACGCTGACAAGAATCACAATGTCACTCTCGAAGGCTTGGAGAAGGTCGACAGAAAGGAAACCTATAAAATCAAGGTCACTTACACATCGGGAAATTTCCAGTATTACTTTCTCGACGCAGGGACGTTCCTCCCTATTAAGATGATCGGCTTCTACACCGCTGGAGGCAGCGAGCTCGCCATGATGACGAAGTTCGGAGACTACAAAAAGTCAAACAAAATCGTCGTACCGTTCAGGCTCGCGATAGACAAAAAAGGCGGAGGTCCTCACGAAGATTACGTCGTGGAATCAGTCACCGTCAACCTCAAGCTCGATCCCGGAATTTTCAACATGCCCTGAGACACGCATTGTGTGCTCATATACGATCTCCCTCGTCCTCCTCAGAACTCACATTACTACTGGTATGTCTGCGGCGACCCGCTGACCCGTTCGTTCCGAGCCCGTCGAAGGGCGCACATATCATCAGGTATGTATGGAGGTTTACACCACGAGCCACATCCGCTCTTCTATTATCGTTCCCAACCCAGCCTTTATCACGTTGTAACAAACTGCTGTATTATTACCCCTAACATCCGTTAACGGGCATGCGGCTGAGCCCGGTGCGCTGTTGAATCATCTAAATCCACACGGTCATGAAGAACAAGAGCGAACTCATTATTCCCGTCCTGGTACTGCTTTTGCTAGCGGCGGTGCCCTCCTGGATACTCTACAAGTACACCGGGGACCTTCTCCTCTACGAGACGCTGCACGACCGGGGCATCGAGACCACGGGCGCAGTCAAAGCCAAAGGGATAATCAAGTCAGGACAGCTCATAAGGATGCGAGCCACCTCTGAGTCCGATGACCACCGCGTCTTTGTCTCCTTACAATTGCCCCATGGAATCAGCTCCTTGTGCTCCTTCCGCGTTTCGAAAGATACATACGACGTAATTACCAAGCGCGACTCCTTAAACATAATCTATTTACCGGACGACCCTTCCAAATGCACCCTTCCCAACAGCCTCGGGATCAATCGTCTGCTTCTGATTTCTCTCATCGCGGTCGCCGTATTCCTTCTACTTCTCTCAGCCGGGTTCATCTTCTATATATACAATTCTTTCAGAAAACCGCCGGCCGACAAACCCGTTCCTCTCACGACCTATCTCGGAATAGCTGATGGCGGTCTGGACTGCCCGAAGTGCGGAGCGCCCATGACGGAAGGATATATGCCCACGGTCGGAGGCGTCTCATGGAGGGACAGGAGAGACCCTGTGGGCATACCTACGATGCTGAACGGGCTCCCGGGCACAACTTTCTGTGTAAAGCGTCCGAAGCTCCATGCATACAGGTGCGAGACGTGCTGTATAATCATCTTTAGATATGGCGCTTAACCGCTCGTCACATTTTTATTATCGGTCTGTCTCCGAGCAATTGCATCATCCCGATTTCGGGATTGCGCAACCCTTATAAAGACATTCCTTTAATTTCCTATTGTAATTCCCGCTTTTTCCTATAATCTTCAATATCGTATTGTTATAAACTATCGTATCATTATAAAGTCAGGAG
>JBIOKC010000112.1:0-6389 GCA_044451425.1 Thermodesulfobacteriota bacterium | reverse complement strand
TGCCATTGCGAGCTTGATGTCCTGTGCCCCTGCGGAGACGAACTGGTTTGCTGCGAGCAAATCAAGGTTCGTATCGACCGATTCGTTGACTGCTTCTTCAAGAGTAAGTCTTCTTCCTTTCTGAGCGGTCTCTTCGTTTATTAGAGTAGCTTCGGTGAGTATACTCCAGGAAGGTGAAAATTTAATCGCACTCGCGGTGGCCATATTGATTGAAAGGAGCTCTTCCTCGGAATATTCTACAGGATAATTCTCAGCATGATTACCAAGAAGTATACTCTGAACAACGAGCGCCACACGTCTTGCCTCTCTCGTGAGATTGTGCTCGGGAGTGAGCCCGATTAGTGCGCCCGCCCGTACTTCGCCGAGGCCAGACATTGAGAATGCAGGTAGTTTCATTTCAATGAGTCCGTCGTAAAGCTCTGCAATCTGAGAGTTTGAGTAAACCGGTATCAGGGTAACGTAAACGGCTTGAGCATCGGGCGGAATGGACGAGAGCGTTTCTTTTACCGACCCCTTGGCGGGCACGAGTGTAATTACTATATTGTTAGCCGAAGCTATCTTTTTTACTGAGATCTCAACGCCGGGGGCTAGCTCTTTTACGAGCGGCATATAGAGGAGAGCCATCTTCTTGAAGCCCACGATCTCTTTGAATTTTTTGATGTTCCTTCCCAGCGTTTTCTGTCTCGACATGTAGTAGAGGTTTCTTACTCTGCTCCCCCCGTTGCTCGATGGAGTCAGACCTAAAAGGGTAGGATCTATCACCCATGGCGCGATAACCGGCTTTGGAAAACTAGACCTTCCTGTGACTTCAGTAGAGCCTATGATGCCGAGCGCGATTATTATGTCCACTCTACGGTCGGCGAGTAGTTTATCAATAGCTGCTGCCACTCCTTGGGCTGTCCAATCAGACGTGATAATCTTATCCTCGGGAAATGTTACAGTGAATTGTCCTTCTGTCAGATCTTCGATTTCTTTTTTGTAAGTGGCTAGAGCCTTACCGTTTAGATCTGACGGTCCGTCGAAGACTATTCCGATATTAGCTCCAAATGCCCAAGGAGTAGCTGTAGTGAAAAGCAACAGAGTAAGTAGGGTTAACAGAGTTCTTGATCCTTTCGGGTTCATGAAGATCTCATATACATAAATCTGCTGTTGGATGATTATACACAAGTACTGGATATGAAAAAAGTATAAGTGGATTAAATCGAATCAAATTGAATAATTATGAGTAAATGGAGATCCATCGAATTTTTTATCATTAGAACTTATGGTGCTGTATGCTTGGGAAAGAAAGCAAATGTTCCCCTAGAACAAGCAAATAATTGTTTAAATAAAAGAATAATTTATTGCTCCATAGTGATTACAATCCTCGTCGCTTTATCAAATAAATTTTTACCTTTAAGTATTTAGCTGCGAACTCCTAGATTAACTAGCCACACGGTACCTACAAGAATACACAGAGGTATTCAGATTGAATTCAGGATAAGTTTACCCAGTGTAAGAAGGTTGGAGGGACATGGAGGGGTACAGAACTGTTTTATAAAGCTATCAATAGGTTATATCAAGAACGACAACGGTGTGATCACTTGCAGTGGCAGCTGGTCGTATGTCCCTAAGGCAAGTTACAAGGAGACATGTAAGGATATATATGTGTGCGGAAATATATAAGAGGCCGAATATCTCAACAGGAATGGTAAGTACTCGAATACGAGCGAAAAGTACACTAAATGCGACAAAGGCGTTTGGAAGAACAAGAGACAGCTCGAATGTAATAAATCCCTGCTGTTGCGGTCATTCGCCAACGCTCTGGTACTTAGCTGCGGCGATATTAATCACCATTATGTTCTTCTGCGGTTACGATATCCTTGAGTGACATATCGCCAAGTGCCTCGTTTATTGCGTTATCGACTTTTCCCGTGACGTAGTCTACTTCTGGCATCGAGAGATACTTTTTCTCGACTAAATCTGTCTCATAGTTTGTTCGAGTGGCGTCGACGATCTCCTTTAAGGTTATTTTTTCGAGGGATCTCGAGGGGACGAAATTTGGCGGGTTATCCCCCGTCTCAATTATCAACTTATTCTGTGCAAGCTCGTTCACGGCGTCCTCTACCGGCTCATACGGCAGACGCAGACGCTCTATCAGCGAATCCATACTCCAGCGGTTAAGGTTGTAATAGTAGTTATAGCCGATAAGATACATAATTATTAGAGACAATTTTTCCTTGAGCTTGGTGCTCAGGTTAAATACCTCTTTCTTGAGGATGAGGAACTTCAGGTTCTGATGACAAAAGGTTATCTGGGCCCCTATAAGAACGATTAGCCAGTTGAGATAGAGCCATATCATGAAGATGATAAGGACTGCGAGTCCCGAGTAAACGGCAGCGTATTTGGTCGAGGACGCGACTGCCGCGTGGAATATCCGGCTCGTTGCGTGCCATGCTATTCCTGCGCATACCCCTCCCGTGACGGCGGACTTGATATTCACTCTCGTATTCGGGATGATCATGTAAATGATGGTGAATACTATGAGCACGAAGACAAAAGGCACTACCTTTCCGACTGCGAAGAATATTAATCCTAGAGGCTTTATATCTAATAATTTGCTTACGATGATATTGCTGGAGAGCGTTGCCGTTATACCGAAAGCCGCGAAGAGAAGCACGGGACCGACTATGAGTGTTGTGATGTAATCGCTCAATCTCCGCGCGAGACTCCTTCCTTTCTGGATTTTCCATATCAAGTTCATCGAGTCTTCTATCTTCTTGATAACGGATATAGCGGTGTAGATGAGCATAACCAAGCCGGCAATGCCGAGAACGCTGAAGTTAATTCTGCCGATGAATACCATGATCCTGTGCGTTACCTCGATTCCCTTCTCTCCCAGTGGTTCAAAAAAATGCAGCAATAAGGGTTCGAGCTGGTTATCGACTACCCCGAAGGCCTTTAGGATCGAGATAGTGAACGCCAGAAGGGGCACGAGTGAAAGCAGCGTCGTATATACGAGGCTCATAGCCCTCAATGCGAGCTCATTACCATTGTATTCTCTTACGGTTACATACCCCAACCTAATGAGGTTTACGAAGATTGAATCTCTTCTTTTAAGTGAGTCGGTATCTATTCGCCAGAGCTGCCGTGAGAAGAAATAATTAATTTTTTTAACCAGTTCCGTCATAACCTTCTACCGTTACTATAATATCATTTTACACCAGAAATTTAAAATTTTAGTTAAGATTGTTATGGTCGGGAGCAGCATGGCGAAGCAATAGCATAAAGCAATAAAGCAGTAGGTAAGGCTATGTACTGGACATTTACCTACTCCAGTTCGAAACAGATTTTCTTGAAGTTGCAAAGTGTACAAGTTTTCTCATTCTCGGTCCTCGGGAAATCGCTCATGACGGCGAAGTTCTCATCAGGTTCTGTGAGACAGCCTTTCATTCCGGTGATGCTGTTATTTATATAATCTACCCCATCGTTTAGTTCTTGCGCCCCGAACCTGTGAGTAAACGGCACACCTTCATTCAGGTTATATTCTGTGAGGAATATCTGCTCGAGTGGCGCTTCGAGTTCTTCATATGCGTATATTGTATATACCAGGAATTGAAGCTTGTCCGACTCCCCGGCCCCTGTTTTCCAATCGACGATTACTATTCTATCGGCGATTTCGTAAGCTAGGTCTAGTTTTACGAAGACCTTTTCCATGTTGAACGAAAATGCGGAAGCAGTCATGCGTTCTATTGATAATATTTTTTCTTTCGGGAGCGATTTTACTTCCTCAAGTATTTGAGAGTTATTAAAACAGTCCAGGCAGGAGATATCCTCGTCGTAGTTCTTTTTCCAGGTATCTGGAGATATCCCGGTTTCGTATTCATGTTCGAAGAGCGCGGCTTCGTTCCTGAGGCTTCCTTCCCTTTGCCAGTATAGGCCGTCCCTCGAGCTTCTGTAATCTTGTCTCATCAGTTGCGTTACGCGTTCTTTCGATTTCGTAACAGGCGTCAGATTGCCCGTGCTGACCAGTTCTTTCAGTATCTTTTCGATTTCATGATGGACGGTCGAGCCTTTCCACTGCCATCTGTTCTGCAGGTTCTTCAACACGTATAGTATGCGTGTTACCCTGTCCGCATTTTTCTTGTCCCAGCCGCCCCACGAGCCGTAGTAATTATAGTAGTACTTGCGCTTACACTCTTTAAAAAGGCTGTCTCTCGACACTGACCAGCTGAATTCATTCTTGAAGTCGTTCATTCCGGCAGCCCCTTAAGAAAGAGTGAGCTCCATGGTTAAAAGCTGTGCCGATGGAAGCCCTGCGTTCCCGAGCGGGCATCCCGCGGAGGGCGTGAACCCGAATTTTCGGTATAGACTTATCGCCGGCTCGTTGCTTTCCTCCACATCGAGCACGACACTCTTGCAGTCATTATCTTTCGCGGTTCGGATCGTGTGATCGAGTAATAGCGATCCTATCCCTTTCCTTCTGAACCGTTCGTCAACGGCGAGCATGCTCAGATAATATTCATTGTCCTCTATCTCGGGCGTGAAGCCTCCGTGAATGAGGTTCGCCGTGAAAGAGAGATAACTTGCAAACTCGCTCAGTCTCAATGAGATAAGGAGTCTCAGCAGGGTTCGGAGTTCGTCTTTTCCTCTCCCCCGGTAGCCGATTGTAAGCCCGGTGATATCCTCCCCTGCGGATGAGAAACGGATGTTCTCGTGCCCGAGGAAATTGTTCCCTGCTCTTATCAGGTCCATGACCATACTGTGCGATTTCCGCGGGTCGCCGCCGTCGCCCATCTGTGCACTAACGATTAAATCGGCAACCCTTTTTATATCGTGCACGTTCAAATCGAATTTATTTATATCCATACTTTTCGACGCGCCCTAATAAATTGTTTTCTCCGGATTTAAGTCTAGGTTATAATATTTCCACCTAACATTCAAAGCGGGAACATTATATGGCAGAGATCAAGGTCAGGGAAGTGAAATCCGGAAAAGACTCATTCGAATATGAGGTGGAAATAAGAGAAAACGGAACCCGCAGCCTGCACAAGGTCAAAGTCGGAAGAGAGGATTACGAAAAATTGACGGGAGGTCGCGTATCCCCCGAGGTGCTCGTCGAGAAGTCGTTCGAGTTCCTTCTCGAGAGGGCGCCCGGGGAATCGATTTTGAAAAATTTTAATCTGAACATCATTTCTCATTACTTCGGAGAATACCCGGGAAAGATTAAAGATTATTTCTAACCGTTATCCGGGAATAAAAAAAGGAGAGCTGATCACACAATATGGGAAGGTTCTTTACTCTACTTATACTCATCCTGATAATAGTCGGGATACTTTACATATACCCTAAGCTGGACTGGCATCCGCCTGTAATAGATATCAAGCTCGCTTCCGATGAGGTAGGTGCAAAGCCCTTTGATGTCGTGTTGAGCGATAAGGGAACAGGATTAAAGAATGTCTCGGTAGTCCTCATTAACCAAGACGGCGAAAACGTGCTCCTGAACAAGAATTATCCTGTGGGTGTCAATAACGATACGGTTAATATCGTCATTGAAGCGAAGAAGCTCGGTATCAAAGACGGACCGGCCGAGCTCCGTGTCACCGCTATCGATAATTCGAAACTCAGGTTTTTCTCGGGGAACAAGACCGTCGCCAGCAGGAAAATCAATCTCCACCTCATACCCCCCAGCGTAGATCTCATGAGCACACAGAACTACATCAACTACGGCGGCTCCGCCATGGTGGTTTACAAGACATCTCCGGGTGTCGTGAAGAGCGGAGTTAAGATTGGCGACTATTTCTTTCCAGGGTACAAGGGAAAGTTCGCCGATGAGAATGTGTATCTTGTGTTTTTTGCCTATCCTTACAACGTACCACGCGGCGAGAGTATTTACCTGGTCGCGGAGGACGCTGCCGGAAACCAGAAAACCGTCGGTGTTCCCTACACGCTCAAAGATATCGTCTACAAAAAGAGCAAACTCAATATCAGTGATGATTTCTTACACAATGTTGTCATCCCGCTCTCTGGCGAGAACGGCCAGGTTGATACTAAACAGATATTCCTCAATGTAAATAAGGATATGAGGAAGAAGAACGAGGACAAGATACGGGATATCAGCTCCAAGTCAACGGACGATACCTTGTGGCAGGGGGCGTTTCATCAGCTTACGAACTCAAAGGTAGAGGCGAATTTCGCCGACGAGAGGACGTATATATACAACAATGATCCTATAGATAAGGAGTACCACCTCGGATACGACCTCGCCGTGACCAAGCGTTATCCGATAGAAGCCGCAAACAGCGGCATTGTAGTGTACGCCGGGGATATGGGAATTTACGGCAACACAGTGATAATAGACCACGGTATGGGCGTCGCAACCCTCTACGGCCATATGAGCTCTATTGATG
>JBIOKC010000111.1:0-6431 GCA_044451425.1 Thermodesulfobacteriota bacterium | reverse complement strand
TCCCTGTATCTTACACAAATGAATACACACCCTAAAAAAGGGGCTGAGAACCATGGCTGATCCGGAAAATCGCGACATTTACGACATGAAGCTGCACGAGCGTATTACGTTCCCAAACTTCACAATCGACAGAGTCCCCGGCGGCTGGCTCTACACATATCTGATCGAGCACACGTATCCGAGCCACTCGGGCCGCGAGACAGGAAGTCTTTCCGCAACCACGACTTTAGTCCCCTACAACGAAGAATTCAGGAAATAAATCCGGCCGCCTTCCCCGCGGCGCTGCGGGGCGTTAATGTATCATATCGGCGGATTTGCCCCTCTTCGGCTTCATGGTCAGTATCAGAGGCACAACGAGGAATATCATGCCCGCAACCAGCCAGAAAACGTCTATATAGGCCATCATCGCGGCCTGCTTTTCGATCATTCTATAGATAGCAGCGGCCGCCTGTTGAGCAGAAGTCCAATTATCACTTCCATGAGCCACCATGCTCTGCTTGTGGTTTTCAAAGGCATTCCGGCGAGTGGCTGGAGACCGGCACGGGCGTACCCGGAGCCGCGATCATGAGGGTCCACCTCGGCCTCCCCGAAGGCGGAGAGGAAGCGCCGTTGCTGGAAATCATCGAGTATGGAGACCACTCCCCGGACGACGCGCCTCCAGCGGCTAACCGCAACGGACTCAGGCATATCGCGTTCGAGACGGGGAGCGTCAAAGAGCTTCACGACCTCCGCGACCTCGTGTTAGAGCACGGCGGAGGAAGGCTAGGAAGCATAGCGTCTCGGGAGATTGAAAGTATCGGCGTCGTCACGTTCGTTTACATGACCGACCCCGAAGGCAACATCATAGAGCTTCAGTGTTGGGACGAGATGGCTTGACCCGCGTCCCGGATATTTCACTTTAAACTGTCGCTGCGGAAATCAAGAGAAAAGGCGGCTACTTTGAACGCGTCTTTTTATGAGCGATGCGAGTGCGCGGGCTTCCGCCGTTGAGCTCGTATTTTTCGGTGGTCATCATCTTGAGCTTGTATTTCGGGTTGTAGCCGTTCGTGCAATCGTTACAGGAATAGCTCCTCTTCACCTTCCTGTAGAAATATATAGCTTTCCTGCAGGACGGGCAGACGCCTACATACTTCCCCCTGGGCATTAAGATGCCGTCCACGGGAGCGCACCGCTCGGGCCTGCATCCGACCCTCCTCGCCACTTCCCTCCAGCCGTTGTCGTGATTCGTGTTACCCGTCTCGATGTAATGGATCGCGTGCGCGATTTCGTGGAGCAGCGTGTCCTTCATCACGGGGTAAGGATTTGAGTTCATGAACGCGAGAGAAAGCGAAACTATCTTCCTCCGGGGCTTGCAGTATCCCAGATGGCGCCTCTGATTGGAAAAGTTCAGTTTCCAGTCGTCGAGGCCCCATTTCTCCTGCTCTCTCTCCCACACTCTTATGATTTTTTCACGGGATGTCATATCGGATGAGTTATTATTATACCGTGTATAATGAATATGGAAGGGGCAATTTGATATGAGCAAAAAAAAATTTTATTTCGTTCTCTCGATACCTCGTGACGAGATCATAGAGTACTCTACAAAGCTAAGCTCCTACATCTCCAAGTTCTTCCCCGGCACGCCTAACCCCTTCACGCTTAAGCCACTGGCAATATTGGAAAATGAGGCCATAACGAAGATTTCCCTGGAGTGCTCCGAAGAGAAGATAAGAGAGTTCGCGGGCCGCTTTTTCGAGGACGGTTACGAGCTCCTCGAGCAGGACAGCGGAGAGGTGGAAATCATACGTACCGGAGACATCGACAAGTACGCTGCCGACGACGGCGAGATCCTCAAACACTAGCACACTCGCATAGTGCGTTTTCACGATTCTTATCATCACTCATGCGTGCGCCAGCAACCGAAACCAACCCCGTACATGCTGAGCCCGTCGAAGATTCGAAGGGCCCGGAATCCGCACTCATAACCGGGTGCTTGGGCTCTTCTCAGCCCTCACCGACAACGTCATCTATCCCGGCCAAAACGGCAGGTGCAGGCCAAAAAACACGCTATGAGTGGCCCTATCCCATTCCCCCGGAACCCATCCAACCGTTTAATTTGTCACGAAACATTAACAACTATATAATTGTTGCACAGCGTCAAGAAATAGGAGATACGGCGTATCATGAACTGGAAGCGCGGCGTTATAATTCTGTCGATGATTTTGTCGATATTCGCATACCTGATTCCCGGTTTTCCCCGGGCGGCTTACGCGAGAATCGACGCTGCGACCGGAAAACCAGCGCTATCGAAGACGCCCGACGAAAAGAGACCCCAAATCGCGGTCAGCCTATACCTTAATAATGTAAGGTCTTTCAATCTCGACAACGGCGATTTCAATGCCGATTTCTTGCTGATTCAGGAATGTGACCGGCCCTGCAGCCTAAACAACGAGTTTACGATTCAAAACGGATGGGCAGACAGTGTGGTGCTGGTGGATAGGCACGAGCGCAGTCAGACCTACAGGATAAGGGCAAGCCTCACCTCGGACCACGATGTATGGCAGTACCCGTTCGACAGCCATTACCCATCGTAATTAAGTTCAGTGTGAACTACGATGCCGACTATGTGGCAAGCACGAAAAGCGGCTTCGCCCCGGAAGTATTTATACCGGGATTCGTGCTCGATCCTGATGCGAAAACCGGCATTGTCAAATCTCATAACGCCGTCATGAATGAAAACCAAATGTTGTTTCGGTTCTCTATAGAAGGCCACAGGATAATACAGGCATCGATTACGTGGCTGCTTCCTCCGCACCTATTCGTGTTAGTAGGCCTTGCGTGCTTGATAATACAACCTAATATCGAACTCCTCTCCGAAGTCTTATTAGGGTCGGTGTTTTATCGGATTTTCCTTAACGACAAGGTTCCCCCGATAAGCAGGCTCACATTTTCCGAGATCTTTATGATTATCAATTATCTGGCTCTATCTCTGGGCATCGTTACCACATTGTTGCTGCAAAGAAATGTCATGAGGAAGATCCAGAAACAGCTGGTCATAGTCTCCACATAGGTGATACACCTTGGCTGGTTCCTGATACAGGTGATTAATATTGCCTTCCTGATATATTCACTATCTCTGCAGAGATCTTAAACCCGGTCGCGGAAAGTATAAATTCCCTTCGCCTAATCCCCCACGGCTTCCATCCCAGGCACGGGTGGCATGATACAGCATTAGAAGACTCCGTTCAGCATGTAGCATTTTTCGTAGGGGTCTGCGCACGGCTTCGCGGGATTGCAGTTCGATAGCGTACACACGTCCGATATGTCATGGTCGTTGGGCGCTTTTGGCAGCGCTTTAGTGGTATCGTCGTCGCCCGCAAGTGAGATTACGGCCGGCACGGTTAGAAATTAAAGAAGGCTATGAGCAAAACGGCTTTTTTAAGGATGCTTGATTCAGGCATATTCTTTCGCTCCTTTCAGGGAAGCTCGACCGCTCCCCCATGCAAAATTCTAATGCCTGTCTCAGCTACAAACAATAATGGTCAACTCACGATCTCTATTTCGAAGTCAATGATAGAGCGCGCGCCGCTGCCCCTGTATGAACCAGTAAGCGGAGCTGCCTCTTCGGGTATCACTCCCGCAGACACGGTGATATGCTGGTCCGCGACGGCGAGCCCCGCAGAAGGGTCGTATCCTCTCCACCCTCCGCCCGGAATATAGACTTCGGCCCATGCATGGAGCTGCCTCTCCTCGTCCATCATCTCGTTCTCCCTGTACCCGCTCACGAACCGCGCCGCTATGCCCACAGCCCTGCACGCCTCCATGAAGAGTACCGTGAGGTCCCTGCAGGTCCCTCTCCCTGAACCAAGCGTTATCTCGGCTGGATAGGGCAGTCCCTCGTGCCTTATGAGCTGCTCGAACGTGTTGTATATGCGCATGTTGAGCGCAGCCAGGAAAGGAAGAGTATCGACCCCCGACTCACCCATCACGTCGGCTACGAACCTGTCCACCTGCCCCTCGGGCTCCGAGTTCCGCATGATGTAGGGTTTCAGCGACGGGACGTAGTATTTCGGGTAGAACACCGGGATCTTTAACACCGAAGGCTCCGTCACTACATAATCGAAGGGGTTTGTCCTCAGTGTTTCCACTTCGGAGCGCGTCGTGATAGTCAGGTGGTCGTGCTTCCCCGAGAACCATACGCACGTGCTGTCGTTCCCGGCGACGTCCACTATATTCGCCATACCGTCAGGCTCAGGGTCTATGCCTATATCGAAGCTGAGGAGTCTCTGCGAGCCGTCGCTCTTGGGTCTGAGCCTTATAGTATGGGGGTCGAGAAATACGTTCTCGCTGTACTTGTATCTGGTCGTATGTGTGATCTTGATATGCATGCTATCACTCCCTGCGTATCTCATTTCGTTCCGTCCCCGAGCTTGGAGAAAGCGGCCATCACCCAGTCGTGCGGCAGCTCTCTTATCGCCTCACGCAGCCTCTTTTGCCACCAGTCGGAGATCTGAATAAGCTCTGCCCTCTCGTATCTGCGCTCGACTATCTCGTATGAGTCGGCCCTGTATAGCACGACGTCTATCGGGAAGTCCACGTCGGTAGCGCTCGTCCTCGTGGCGTCGAACGCGAGGTACCCGATCTTGAGCGCCGTCTCCATATTAAGCTCGTATGACAGAGCCCTGTCCATTATAGGTTTTCCGTAGCTCGATTCCCCTATGAGATAATAGGGGGTCCCCTGCCCCACCTCGACCCAGTTCCCCTGCGGGTAGAGCATGTAGAGCTTGTGCTCGCGGTCGTTCTCGAGCTGACCGCCGATGATCGAGAAGAGGTCGAAATGGAGCCCGGCCTCTTCGAGCGCCTTCTTGTCTTCATCCGCGACGCGCCTTACCTGCGCCGCGAACGCGTTAACGGCTTTGTATAATTTGTCGAATGTACTGTCGTCCTGCTCCATTATCTCGTTAAAGTACGTAAGAGCCTTGTCTCTGACCGAGCGCAGCCCCGAAGTCATCAGAAAGAGCGAGTGCCTCCCGTACTGGTGGATGGTCACCTTCCTTGCGGTAATGCTCTCCGAGCCCGAGGTCACGAGTGTATCCGCGATCCCCACGAGCCCCTTTCTCACCCTCATGCCGACACAAAACGTCACTCTTCCACTCCTCCCTTGCTATCGTGTGCGGCTGGGCTGACCGCGAGAAAAGTATCCCCTATCGCGTCATCGACCTCGTTCAATTCAGTCTGGAAATTGTCGAGGTACTCGTGGAGACCCTTCTTGATTATTTCGTCTATCCTGGCGTAGTTCAACTCCGCGTGCATCCTGCCCATCTGCCTCTCGGCCTCGTTGTGGAACGTCCCCATGGGAGTCCCCGTTATCGAATGCAGCGACGATTCGGCGTTTATCACGCAGGACAGTATCGCGCGCGGGAAATTCCTGTCGAGCAGCAGGAACTGCACGACCGTATCGGGCGTTATCTGCTCGTACTTCCTCCTGTACATATCGAGAGCGCTCGCGGATTTTAGCAACGCCGCCCATTGTATGTTGTCTATCGGCGTGCCCACGTCCTCGGGCTTGGGGAGAAGTATGAAGTATTTCACGTCGATTATACGGGACGTCTTGTCCGCTCTCTCGAGGAGCCTCCCCATGCGGGCGAAGTGCCAGTCCTCCCCCCTGTTCATAGTCGAGTCAGTAATGCCCGCGTAGAGGTGACTCTCAGTTTTCACCCTCTGATAAAAGTCCTGGGGTGTGTCCGTCGCTATACCGCTTGGCGCGGAGTCCCTTACGAAGAAATAGAACTTGTTTATCTGCTCCCACATCTCAGATGTTATTATCTCCCTTATCGACCTCGCGTTCTCTCTTACGTACGTAAGCGTCGAGAGTATGGAGTTCGGGTTCTCCTTGTCGAAAGTCAGGAATTCGAGCACGTTCTCCCTCGTCGCCTCACCGTAATGCTCCTTGAACAGATCGAGGTCGCCCGTAGTGCTTACGAGCGGTCCCCACTGCCCTTTGTCGGAATGCATGTCGAGCATAAGGTGGAGGTTCACCTCGATAAACCGCGCGACATTCTCCGCCCTCTCTATATATCTCGACATCCAGTAAATGGAATTCGCTACTCTGCTAAGCATATCGATGAATGAATGCCAATTATCCTTGTTATTATTTTATACGGGAGATGAAGATCGGCGCGGGTTCAGGGGATGTCCCTAAGTACCCACGTGTCCTTGCTCCCGCCCCCCTGAGACGAGTTCACTACAAGAGAGCCCTTCTTGAGCGCAACGCGCGTGAGTCCCCCCGGCATCACGTATATATCCTCGCCATAGAGTGTGTAGGGGCGGAAATCAACGTGCCTGCCCTCGAAATGCTCACCCGCGAGTATCGGTACCCTCGAAAGCGACACGGTAGGCTGTGCGATGTAGTTCCGAGGGTCATCCATTATCTTCTTCCGAAACTCCTCGCG
>JBIOKC010000110.1:0-6559 GCA_044451425.1 Thermodesulfobacteriota bacterium | reverse complement strand
GTGCTCAACAGGGTTTCCTTCTTCCGCTCTGGACACCCGAGCATCCCTCCGGTGACTACAGGCGAAGACGCGGGGGTGAAGACGACATGAAAAAACTTAGGGTGAACAAATATTACGCGGCGTTGCTATCGTTTCTCTTTTTATTGGCTTTAATCCCGTTAAGCGGCTGCATGGTCGGACCCGACTATAAAAAGCCGATGGCGGACGTGCCTGAAACCTACCGGGGGTCTAAGAAGGCGGAAACCGAAGCCTCATCGCTCGGGAACGAGAAATGGTGGGAGGTCTTCAAGGACCCCGTTCTCCAGAATCTGATACGCACCGCGATCGAGCAGAATTACGACGTGCAGATTGCTGCCTCGCGAATCCTGCAGGCGCAGGCGCAGCTCGGGATCACGCGGGCAGACCAATTTCCCACGATAAGCGCGGGGGCCAACGTCACGAATCAGCGTTTCTCGCAGTCAGGTCCGATACCCGCTTTCAATGTAACGCAGGTAGAGGTAGGGCTTTCCGGAGCGTGGACGCTCGATTTCTGGGGACAGTACCGGAGGGCGACAGAGGCTGCGAGAGCGAATATCCTGTCAAGCGAATGGGCCCGGCAGGAGGTAATTTCCACTCTCGTATCGAACGTCGCGGCGGCATATTTTCAGCTCCGCGAGTTCGATCTCGAGCTCGAGATTTCAAAACGCACGCTTTCTTCCCGTCAGGAGTCGCTTAAGCTCACGAGCCTGCTGGAGACACGCGGATTTAACTCTATGCTGGACGTCAGGCAGTCCGAGCAGCTCGTTTATACAGCCTCTACGCAGGTCCCCGACCTTGAACGGCGAATCGCACAACAGGAGAACTTTATCAGCACTCTGTTGGGTAAAAACCCGGGCGTTATACCCCGTGGGCTTCCCTTGACTGAGCAGCCTCATGCGCCGGAGGTCCCTGCGGGGCTTCCCTCGCCGCTACTCGAGAGGCGGCCTGACATACGCCAGTCGGAGGCGAACCTCGTCGCGGCTAACGCCCGTATCGGAGTAGCGAAGGCCGCTTACTTCCCGCAGATAACACTCACTGGATCAGCCGGCTTTCAGAGCGAAGAGTTGTCCGACCTGTTCAGCGGTCCGGCGGGTATATGGAGCGTGGTGGGGGCGCTCACTCAGCCTATTTTCGAAGCCGGCAGGATTAGCTCGGGCGTCAAACTGACCGAGGCGGAGAATGAGGAAATGCTCCTCACATATAAGCGTACGATACAGAACGCGTTCCGTGATGTTTCGGATTCTCTCATCGCCTATGGTAAAAACAGAGAGTTCCGGATCGAGCAGGAGAAATTGAAGGACGCTGCCAAGGACTCCGCGCGTCTCTCCAACCTCAGGTTTAAAAGCGGCGAAACCAATTACCTCGAGGTGCTGACAAACGAAACGAATTATTTCTCGGCCGAGCTCGGGCTCGCGCAGGCACAGCTGAACGAATTACTCGCCCTGGTCGACGTCTACAGGGCGCTCGGCGGAGGCTGGGAGGAGCATAGCTCGTGAGTCCGCGGCGAAAGGCCGCACTCTGGCTCGAATTTCTCCTGATATTCGCGGGGGCGCCTCTCTTGATACTCGCCGTCAGGGAAAGGTGGTTCACGGTCGGAGTGCTATGGGCAGGCGCGGCGGGGATGTACCTTTACAGCCGCAGATTGAATGAATATAGAACACCTGAAGATACCGCTTTCCGAGAAAAAATAAAATATATCCTGATCCGTTTCGCGGTGCTCGCTCCGATTATCACTGCGGTTGTATGGATCACGGTGCCTGAATCTTTCTTATCGTTCCCGCGGCAGCGGCCCTGGATATGGGGGCTCGTGATGGTCCTTTATCCGCTCCTGTCAGTATGGCCGCAGGAGATGATATACAGGGCATTCCTTCTACGCCGCTATGCTCCACTCTTCGGCGTCAGGAGCGGGTATATACTTACGTCGGCGCTCGCTTTCGGATATATGCACATCATTTTCATTAATTCCGTTGCTGTCGTGATGTCTATCCTCGGCGGGCTACTATTCGCTTGGAATTATAAGCGTAATAGGTCTCTCGGTCTCGTCTCCGTCGAACACGCACTCTACGGGTGCCTGATATTCACTATCGGGCTTGGCAGATTTTTCTTTGTAGGCACTACGTGGCACTGACGCCAGCTGCTATATACGCTCCCTTGTACCCCGGTAATATCGTATTTGTCTCCTCTTTTTTATATGGTACTATTTCTTTCCCGCACAATCCGAAATAAATCAATGGTGGGTGTAGCTCAGCTTGGTTAGAGCACTGGGTTGTGGCCCCAGAGGTCGCGGGTTCAAGTCCCGTCACTCACCCAAATTATGAGATATTTTGGCGGGAAAATCGAGCATGTAATAATTTGTTGTCATTATGTTGTCACGGAACTATGGAATCACCCGAAGGGATAGCATATAATATCTATATCAAATCAAACAGGACGGGCTAAATTATGGCGGGTGGACAGGCATTAACCGAGACTGAAATCTTAGATATATCTAATTACATCTCCCTGAAACAATATCCCCCCAAACTGAGAAAACTTGCTAAATTCCTATTAGAATCGGATGCACCTATGACCATTAGTGAAGCGTGTAGAGCGTTAGACTTAAACATTGAAAGTATATTCACCATGATTAACAGAACCAGAAGAAAAGGCAACGATTTCAGCGAGTTCATAAATGAGCAATCACAGATGCTGCTCCGCAACAACAGACTTGCGGTTTATAATGCCGTTGTGCAGGGGGCGGTTTCAGGTTCGTCTACGGCTCATAATCAACAAAAATTATTCTCTCAGCTCACCGGTGATTTAAAGGAAAGTCCCAATATTAACATCGGCTCTCTCACTTTAGGTATTAATATCAACAGCCTTGCAATCACCGATTCAGCCCAGAACAAAGGCATAATCGACATCGAGCCTGTAATCCCTAAGGGGGAATGTTGAGTTAAGTCAAGGCAAGTTGTATTGTGGAAAGTTAAGTAGGGGAGTCGGGAAATCTGGCTTCCCTTTTTTTTTATACTTAGTCAGAAACATCTTCCACTTTCACTTTTACTGTAATAACGCCAAAATGCTTTTCCCGTATATCGGGATTCTCGTAGAGCCATTTATTAATATTCTCACGATACGCGGGTAAAAACACGAAGTTTTCAGGCTGTCCTGATATTTTCCATTGCTCATATTGCCACATTAAAAACTCGGACTGTAACAGCCTATATTTCTCGGCGTCTTTTTTATCTTTGTCTGTCAATGTTATTTCTCTTTGTTCTGTTTCCCTGATCTCGGTATAACAAATAAAAAAGGATGGCCGGGAGAGAACCCCCTTTATACTGTTTCTTAATTCCCGCAGCCCTGTCTTATACTAGAGAGAATATTGAATAGTTCTTCATCCTTGCTGGCGCTTATCAACCATAACGGATCTATCTCGTCTAGCTCATTTTGAGCTTATCAAAGGGTTACATATGCTTTCCCTCTCTTTAGCAAGGTATAATTAACTTGAATTTGCAATAAAAATGACAACCAATTACAACTCTTACAATTTTGCAAAAGATTAAAGACCTAAATGGCTAAATTAAAGTACCCAAAGAAATTATACAAGTTTAGCGGTTGGGAACTGGATAGAAATAAAAAACTATTAACACAACATCAAATTTTCCTTTCTTCAATCGATAATTTTAACGATCCTTTTGAAAACCTAGTACCAATAGATTACAAAAAATTTAGCCCGAATGACTGGATTGATAAAATCATAGAAGTAAATTCAAGAAGTGGGATATATAAAAACTTCTCAGAAGCTGAGAAAAAAGCACATGCTTCTGCCGATTATTTAGAACAGCTTAGGAAGGGAAGATTTAATTACGATGAGATATCACGAACAGGATATGAATATAGAAAAGATAACTTTGCAGTCTATTGTTTATCGGCGACAAAGGCAAACTTATTGCTTTGGTCTCATTACAGTAATAGCCACAAAGGAATATGTATAGCTTACGATACTGAACAATTATTAAACTTTCTTGAATCTAATTATAGAGAAGATGCTAACGAGATTAGTTTGGAAAAGGTTAATTATTATCGAAGGTTCCCATTTTATGATGCACGAAATATTAATGATCCTTATGAATATATGCTGAAATCTTTAGTTACAAAGTCGATTGATTGGGAATATGAAATCGAATATAGGCTAATTTCAAATGTTGGAAAGACTAATTTCCCCGTAGATCTACAAGATGGTATTATAAGTGAAGTAATTATGGGAGCCAGAATGAAGGAAGTACACACAAATGAAATAATTCAGTTCCTGCAACAAAAAAAATCACAAATAAAATTGTATAAAGCAGAAATATCCAATCGAAGATTTGCCTTGAGTTTCGAAAGAGTTAATTATTAGAGTTCGTTATAATCTGCAAGTTTTAACCCTCCCCAATTCCTATGCTCTCCTTCCAATCCTCGAAACCAATTGAGGAGAAGATACCCCTTCAAGGTTGCATTTTAACGCCTTCGTGAGCGTCAAGTCGAACCGGCATTTGAAGAATAAACACTGACGAGAAACGTCACTCATTTCTCAAGGTAAGATAATAGTTATTATGTAAACAATACGGTAATCATTAGATAATTTTATGACATTCTACGTAGTCCCTTCCCATTCACGTTTTACCTGTTAGCGACATCCAATAATAACAAGCACTTACGCAATACTTACCTGTTAGCAGCTTTATGCGTACCAGGCTCATTCCTGGGTGAGCATACCAGACTGACGATATTCGTCATACCGCGATCTCCGGGTTATCTCTAAGAGGGATTCTCCATTTATGGAGCTTGGATTGTGAAATCAAAGGCGGGGGTATAGAAAAATAAGGGGCTGCCCTTCCACGCATACCCGTACCCACCCAGAGGGGCGAGCAACCCTAGCCCCATCGACCATGCAGGGGTCCCATGCGCGCGGTGAAGACGAAAAATAGTCAGGGACTCCAACATATTGATTCGATACCAAAAGAAAGAATTTGATAGAATTTATTCAATAGAAGAAAAAAGTCTCTTCCATCTGACTTTATTCTGAATATCAGGATTGTCGAAATCCCAAGACCAGTGTATGAGAAAGGCTTTACCGGCTATATTATCATTGGGGACAAACCCCCAGAACCTGCTGTCTTGGCTGTTGTCCCTGTTGTCCCCCATCACGAATACATAGCCTTCCGGGACAACGCTTACGGGGATAAAGCTTCCCTTATTCGTGGACTCTCTCCCCTTTCTGAAAATAACGGGGTGATTATGGCCTAAGAGGTCTTCGTTATATTCATCGAACTGCTCGCCGTTCCGCTCGTCGACATAAGAACCCGTGTACGTGAGGGGTACCTTCTTGCCATTTATGACCAGTTGCCTCCCGTCGAGGTCTATACTGTCACCGGGAATACCCACAACCCGCTTAATATAATAAATATCGTTCTTCGACGGATCGTGCTCCGTATTCGGATAAGTGAAAACTATTACGACTCCCCTATATATTTTTTTATCATATTTGTTTACTAATAAATGGTCTCCAACTAATAGCGTTGGGATCATGGCGCCTGATGGAATTTTAAATGGTCGAAAAGTAACATAAAAAAGCAGTATGATGACACCCAAAACTATCAATATGGATTTCACAATTATATTAATGGTTCTTGAGCCCATAATTTTTAACCTGTCTCATACTTGAATTTACCTATCTTAACATAATTCTGCTTGATTTTTGTTTCCTATGCTCTCCTAAAAATCGAGTATTTCTTTTCTTCTTTAATATTGCTGAGTTCTAGCCCAAAAAATAAGTATTAATATGATGATCATTAAGGTTATAAACGTTAACATCTTAAACTGTCCAATTTTCTTATGTTCGACGATGAAATTTCCATCTTCATCCCAAGTGGTTTTCCCCGTTTTTGTTAGTTTATGATGAGCTGCTGCTAGTGTTATTAATGATATTAATGGTATTCCACAAGCAAGGCCTAAGAACCAGACTTTGCAACTTCTTTTTAATGCAGCATAGTAAGTTAGATTAATCCCTATCGAATCGACGACTCTTGTGTTTAGAAAATATTTGCCAGGAGTTACTGCATAACTTGACAGAAAAATAGGTTCTACAAATACCCATAACAATAATGGTATTAATACAAATATAATATTATAGCCATCAGTAAATTTTGGATTTATAATGCCAATAATTATGCCAAGTAAAATAGAGAATATTGAAATGTCGAAAAATCTTGCAAAATATCTAACCCATGGTCTAATCTGATTTGCATCTTCTTCTTTAGGTAAATTGGATATAAAAGGGATACTTGTAGTATTTGGTTTTTTTATTTCTTTCTTTTCTGAAGGTAAGGGTGGTGGTATAGGGGGAAAGTGCATACTAAATTGTTGGACTTGTGAGGCTGGGGACCAATCTTGCATTGAATCAGTCCATAATAGAGTATCTCTCTTAATTTCACCCGAATCTATTATGTCAACTAGATTTGATTCAGATATAGGCCCGGTTGGCTTATTATCTTTTTCAAAGTACCACTTTTTATTTTGC
>JBIOKC010000109.1:0-6604 GCA_044451425.1 Thermodesulfobacteriota bacterium | reverse complement strand
GGGTGAAAAGGGCAGGGTGTATCGTTGATTTGGGAATGTCCAGTCTCTTGAGCGCGCTCTCGGCCCATTCCGGCAGGACGACCGGCGTCGGATTCCGTGCGGTAAGGGACTCTTTTCCTCCGAAGCTCTGCGAGGAGACAGGCTGTCCCGATGACTCGGGCGTGAGTATCGCTTCGACCGAGTCATCGAAGTCGAGGTATTTCTCCGCGACACGGTTTACGTCCGCTACGGTAACATGCTGTATAGCCATCACGTCTTCTTCGGGAGACCGCCTTCCTTCTACGGCTAGCGCCCTGGACCAATCCATAGCCAGCTCCGAAACGGAATTCTTTTTCAATTCAAGGTCGGTCAATTCACGGCGTTTTGCGGCTTCGACGAGATCCGCAGGGAACCCTATACGTATATCGTCCGAAATAATATTTTTGACCTCTCCGAGTAATGCGGCGGAGTCCCCGCCTTTGGGGAACAGGGCTATCACGTAGCCAAGCCCGGCCCCCGGGTGCGAAACAAGACCGAAATCGGTGTCGAGGGCTTTTCCTTCCGGCACGAGGGAATACAGGCTGCCACGCTTGCTGCTCAGCACGTCGGAGAGCACTACCGCAGCCGCATAGTCCGTGCTGTCGTACCCGGGCATGCGATTGACGATGGAAACTATACCGAACGGGTGGTCGGTCTTGAGATCTACCCTCTCAGGCTTCACGGGGCCGAGTTTTATGGCGGGGCGTTCGAGCAGCCTCTTCGAGGGTATATCGCCGAAGAGCTTCCTGACTTTGGCGAGCGCCGTCCCCGGCTCCACATCGCCCACGATAACGAGAATCGCGTTGTTGGGCGCATACCACGTGTCGTAAAACTTTTTCAACATTTCTCCCGTGGTCTTATCGAATGAGGGTTTTGTGCCGAGTGCGTCATGCGAGTATGGCGTGCCCTTGAACAGTGTTTCCATTATCTTTGTGTAAAAAATGTAATCGGGATTGGAGAGGTCCTGGGCTACTTCCTGCTCGATTGCGCCCCTTTCCTCGTTCCATAACTCCCCGCTGTCGAGAACGCCCCGCATACGTATAGACTCGATGTGAAGAGCGAGCTCCAGGTCTTCCGAGGGAACGGTAAATTCGTACTGGGTTACCGTCTCCTGAGTGTCGGCGTTGAAATCTCCCCCCATTGCGGCCGCTATGTCGGCGAGCTGTCCAGCTGAAAGGCCGGGGTTGCCGCGGAACATCATGTGCTCCTGCGCGTGTGCCATACCGGGAAACCCGTCCGGAGCATCGTTGGAGCCGGCGAGATAGTTGACGACCGTTGTAACTACGGGCGCCAGAGGATTGCGTACGATAACCACTTTGAGTCCGTTATCGAGGGTTGCTCGCAAGACGTTCTGATCCCGGTTGTCCGGAGTACCGGCCGAGTATGCCAGCTGGGTCGGGAGCAGAATGACCGCAAGCACCAGGATTGCCCACAGTTTTTTTAACCGCTCTTTATATACGGGCCCACCCACGTATCTTTCCGTTTGTCTGTCGCTTCGTTCAAAAACAAACATTAAATCCTTCGATTGATCGCAGTTCAATATTCTTCTCCTTTGTTTTCTATGAACAAAAAGATTACCTCACCTTTTTCACTTTGTTCGGGGCGGCTGGTTAATAGGGTCATTTCTAGGGGGGCCGTCCCGGCCGGGTTATGCTCAGGCAGAGTGGGTTTGGGAAAGGTCCAAAACCGCTGTGGGTCGTGTTGCCGCTCATGAACGAGACGAACGTCTTGAACGAGAGAAAGCCATATGCGTCGACGAATCCGGCCGTTGTGGCGAGGCAGACGGCCAGCCATTCCTGAGTCTCTCTGAAAAGGGGTGATAGCGTCACTGAGGTCTCTCCCGGGTATCCCTTATCGGGACTAGCTCAGGATTCTACAACCGGAGGCGGGAGAATGGAATAGCGATTTCCAAATATGCAGAGGATCCGAATTTGAGGCCGCTTTAGAATTGCCGCCGATAGATTCCGGATCATCCGGTTCGATTGCCCAACTAACGGATTGATGCTTGAGAATTGCCTTTATTTGAGGGTTTTAGGGCGATACTCGCGCTCGGTTTTTGTGTGTATGAAAGCCACGCTCAAGGCTGCGTCTCTTGAAATGATGAGTCGTTACGTTGAATGAAGGGTTCCCTCAGCTTCAGCGGGCGGCGAGGATGTCGGCGGCTCTGTCTGACACAGCCATGATGGTACCGACGGGATGAGCCGGGACGATCGTCGGTATGAGCGATGCATCGACCACCGCCACATTCTCCGTACCGCGGAGGATAAGCGTCTCGGGATCGACGCCCCCCGGGCCGTCTGTCAGCGCCGCCGTGCCGCCGTAATGGTTTATGATGAGGCGGCTGTAATAGACGCCGTCCACAGGTGAACGGCTGGTGACATACTCCCTGATGTCGGAAATATTGTTCGGGTTCAGATTGGGATGACTCTGGCTTCCGGGCCCGAATACGATCCTGAGTGTAGGGTCATTTTTGTAGAGCTGTATAAGATCGAAAACCGCCTGCGTCAAGAGGTCGATATCCATCTGCCCTTCCACTGTGTCGGTCGGCATATAGATATTCGGGTATCTCACGTTGCCGTTCTCGTCGAGCGTGATGAGCCCGCGCGTTTTGGGGTTTAGCAGCATGAGGAAAGCCGAGAGGGTCTTCGGCCCGTAATAAGGGCCTCCGGAAGTGCCGGCTCCGTTAGGATTGACGAAGACCTCGACGTTCGGCACGTCGGATTGGTAGTTGTAGTTAAGAATAGACTCCGGCTGGTACTGCGCATAAGGGCCGCTTCTCGTGTCGAGGTACTCTTACAAGTCGGATTCGTTTCCGGTGTAGTCGCCGTAGTTGTATGCCTGATACGGTATCTGCCCGTCGTAGCCGTAAGTGACCATCGTCATGACGTGATCGTAAACGCTGACGCCTACCCGCTGATTGTCTATGGCAAAAGGAGCGGGCGATTGACCGGGGAAGATTTCCGACTCGCGTCCGCTCGGGCCGACCCCGCTCAAAATGAGGAGCCTGGGCGTTACGAGCGCTCCCGTCGCCATTATCAATATCCCGTCATTACGAAGCACGGCCGTTCCCGGAGTGCCGGTAAGAGATTGGACGAGGGCGCCGCGTTTGGAGTAGTGCACGGCCAGGGCTTTTCCTATGCTATCGTACTCGATTCGCTCGGCCTTGGTGAATTCCAGTATCTCGAGGCCTTCGACCGGCACACCGCCCGGATCGACGTCTTCGAAGTACCCGCTGACGGGGCCCGCGCGCATGCCGTCCTCGGCTGCGACGTACGGACGGCTGAATACGCCCTCCTCCGCGAACGGACGGCTTGTGTCGCCCTCCACCCATCCCGCGGACTCATACAAAGGGTGCACGATCATCGCGGGTCCCGTGTTTTGCGGTACGCCGTTTGTAGAAGGCGTATTCGTCACGGGCATATGCTGACGGATTCGTTCGAGGTAAGGCTGTATGTCCTCCCATCCCCATCCTGCCGGCCAGGAGCTGTCGAACACGAGCGGCGGGTTCGTCTGGAAAAGCATGCCGTTGAACATGGAGTTGCCGCCGATTCCGATGCCCTGATATGTGAACGGCGTATTTGTGAGCTGGTAGGGGGGCGCCGAGCGGCATAAACGCCATTTGCGAATATTCGCCGGGCACGTCAAAGATTGTGAGGTCGGTGCGGCCGGGAGTCAGCCACGGAGGAAGGTCGGTCCCGCCTATAGCCGTAGCGGTCGGTCCGCCTGCTTCGATGATGAGAATGCGTTTGCGGGCGCCGCTGGCCGCCTGCAGCTTGGCGGCAACGATTCTACCCGCCGTTCCGCCGCCGATTATGATAACGTCGTAACTGCCAGTAGCTTGCTCGACGTTATCGCATCCTGTTAAATAACTCAATTGCGACCCGATACCCAATGCCAGACCGACCAGACCGACCAGACGCAAGAACTCCCGTCTTATGTGGAAGGGAGGTTATTCGATTCGGCCCGGAAGGTTTTTCATCCATTCGTGAGCGAAGATTTCGGCTTCTTCTTTTTCGATGCCTTCACATATTCTCTGCGCTATGTATTCGGCCGTGTCGGGACGGAACCGCTCGCGGGTCTCCTCGCTTTCTTCGTCAACAAAGTCCTTGATCGTATTTTTCTCGAAATCCGTGTCGGTGATAAACGGATAGACGACCGAGACTATGATATTATCCTTCTTCAATTCCTCCCGCGCGGTGAGAGTGATGCCAGCTAAGGCCCGTTTCGAGGAGGAATAGGGGCTCATTTTCGGCAGATACATTAACGCCGTGCCAGAGCTCAAGTTGACGATCGTTCCCCTGCCGCGTCTTCTCATCACCGGGATCACGAGCTGCATCGCAATAACGGAGGCAAGCACGTTTAATTCCAGTATGCTTCGGAACGTGTCAATATCGATCTTTTCGACTGGCGCATCATAACCTCTCCCTGCGTTGTTGACGAGTATATCTACACCTCCGAAGTGATTTATCGCTTTATTGACGGCCCTCTCTATGTCCGCTTTCACAGTCATATCGGCGGGTATGGCGACGGATTGAGGAAGCTCTTTCGAGAGGGCTTCCAGCTTCTCCTTCGACCTGGCTAAGAGCGCGACCTTCGCGCCTTTTTCAGAAAGGAGCTTGGCGAGGGCAAGGCCTATTCCGGAAGATGCGCCGGTTACGATAACGATCTTGTTATTAATTTGCATATAGATTCTCAGGAAGAGTTTATCCTGTATTCGTGATAAGCGCTAACAGAAATCACCACGAAATTTTATTAACCGGACTGCCGCTGAATTGCGGCAGCCGAATGTGAGGATCTCCGGGTGTGGTCGATAGCAGGCGAGTTTCTGTGCTGGGTGCCGAATATACATGCTCGGGTTATCACGTCACGTAAGGATTCCGGGTTTGGATTATAAGGGCAGTTACCGCTTTCCACGGGTCGTCCGTTCTTGACCGACCGATGTAATTCGTCGATGTCGTTCGGTAATTACTTGAATTACTTGCCGATGCGTATTAATCAAGCTTGTAGAAAGTGGAGGATCTAGATGAAAATCATACTGGTTACGATTCTCGCGGGTCTTGCGGCGTCCACTGTCAGAGCATTGGTCCTCGAGCTGATTAGTAAACTCAGGATTGTGCATGTGGACATGTTCAAAGCGATCGTCACTTTGTATCATGGTGAATACTACCATTCTTTATTGCGAGGCTACGTAACCAATTATATATTCGGATTGGCATCGGCGTTCGTTTATCTTCTGCTACTGAGCGTGTTTCAGCCCGCGACCGTTGGCGCTTCCGCCGCATACGGCGCGTTTATAGGATTATTCCACGGCTGTGTCGTGAGTTTTGCATTGACGGT
Source organism: Thermodesulfobacteriota bacterium (assembly GCA_044451425.1). Lineage (GTDB taxonomy): Bacteria > Desulfobacterota_D > UBA1144 > Nemesobacterales > UBA2774 > 2-12-FULL-53-21. The sequence goes on along the minus strand of JBIOKC010000109.1, from coordinate 1,249 downwards.
CATAGTGGATGAAGACCACCCGCTTAAGGAATTCAGAAAGTAAGGTTACGAAGTCGTAGTATATTTCTGAGCGGCCCAAATATTGTACTGTTTAGTTCTGGGAGCCATCGTGGGGACCGTGCACCCCAAGCTTTTCTGAAAGAATTTTATCCGCAATTCCCCTCCCCTAAAGGTCAGGACCGTCAATCCTGACCTTTGTATAAGAATATTATATTAGTCTCTCGTATCGTATTTCATTATCGTTGGGACGCTATTGTTTTCTTCCGGTGACGGCGTATAGGCTCGCGTATTCCTTATCGGACGTTCCGAAGATTTCCTGGCCTGATACGCCTAACGGATATTCTTCTCTCGTGATTTTGTAAAATCCCGAAATGTAATCCCTCATTTCCCTTACATCGGCATGCCGTATTTTCCTGAAATACGAATCCTCGTCTTCCGCCTGCTCGTGAAAATATAGTGATTCCGGATTGAGCATCATTACAAAGAGCTTAACGCCCGGCCTCGTCACCCTGCACGCCTCACGAACGGCTTTTTGATAATCCTTCAGAAACTCCAATGTGGCAACAAAGAAGACCGCATCAAACGATGAGTCCTTGGATCCAAGGTTCTCTACGTCGCCTAAAACAAATGCTCGATCGCATCTTTTCGCGGCTTCCTTTATCATCTCCTCCGAAATACCCAGGCCAGTTATATTCATATCCGGTAGACTTTGCTCGAACGTCCCGATGCCGCATCCAATGTCGAGTATCCTGTCGCAGCCTTTGAGTTCCCTGCGCACGTATTCGTATTCTTTCTCAAGTATGCGTTTTCCGAACACAATGTCGTAAAACCTTGCGAACTTTTCGGCGTCACCCATAATTATGATTATTATAAGGCGATACTGGGCGTCCTGAAAGCGCGACCTGATTGCATGGCGGATGGAATCCGCTTGAAGACTTAAGTCCTTCGGCTTCGGAGGGCTTGCCCTCAATTGACGAGATTGGAAGGATTCGAATATGAGCAAATATTGTGCGCGCGCCCGGAGGGAGTCGAACCCCCAACCTCTTGATCCGTAGTCAAGCACTCTGTCCAGTTGAGCTACGGGCGCGTGTGAATGTTTACAGATGGTTACAAGGATATATTAAGTATTACTAATCCCCATTTCTAGCGATTTTCTAGCATAGGGGAGAAAACTTAATTTACCCGTACCTTTCCGGCACTTCAATAAGGGGGTTTGTAAAATGGCCGGACTCACTAAGAAAGGGGAAGT
>JBIOKC010000108.1:0-6722 GCA_044451425.1 Thermodesulfobacteriota bacterium | reverse complement strand
TTCTTCTGCATCGCGTTCATATATTTCTTCATGTTCAAGACGGTCGTCTCCGCCGTATTCGTCGCACTCATCGGGATTCTGCTCTACCTGGAGCATAAAAAGTCGGAGAATGTCGATCTCGCGTTCTTTAAGATCAATATTCTCGTGGGCTTGGCTGTCTTCCTTTTTGTCCTCTCTGGGATATACTTACCCTAGAAATGCGAACAATAGTCGGGATTACGGGGGCTTCCGGAGTGGCTTACGGTGTTGATTTCCTCCGTAGGTGCCCTGAAGAAAAGTATCTCATATCGAGCAAATGGGGCAGGAGTGTGCTGCACGAAGAACTAGGGCTCAAGGTGGAGGAGCTTAAGCCGTGGGTCAGGGATATTTACAACGATTCCGATCTCGCGGCGCCGTTCTCATCTGGCAGCAACCATTTCGATTCCCTGGTCATTATTCCCTGCTCCGTTTCCACAATGGCAAAGATCGCGAACGGCATAGCAGATACGCTGATTACGAGAATAGCGCAGGTAGCGCTTAAAGAGAGGAGGAGGCTCGTGATCGCTCTGAGGGAGACTCCTTTGAGCTCGATCGCGCTTGAAAACGCCCTTAAGCTCTCAAGGGAGGGAGTCATAATTATGCCTATAAGTCCCCCCCATTACTTAAAGGCCGACACCGTAAACGATCTCATCGAGGGCTATGTGGACAAGGTGCTCAATATTATCGGTGTGGGCACGTCGAACGGCTGGAAGCACGATGAGCTGGAATAGGTTCCGGGCCTGTCACGTCCATATTTTCACGAGAACCATTCCGGAATCATTCTTCATAAATAACATCAGGTTTGACCGCGAATAAACATCCGATAAATTATCTTTACTCAAGAACTGGTTCCGAAAATGCCTAAAAAACAATTCTACGACCTCCGGGAATATATAGCCTATCTCGAAGCCATAGGCGACCTCGTTCGGATAAAGGCCGAGGTCGATCCAATCCTCGAAATCACGGAGATTTCCTCGCGCGTAATAAAGGAGAGGGGCCCCGCCCTAATTTTCGAGAACGTAAAAGGGGCGGCCTATCCACTCGCGATCAACCTCTTCGGTACCGAAGAGAGAGTGGAATTGGCGTTGGGCAGAAAGCCCAGAGATGTCGGCGAAGAGCTTGTCGAGCTATTCCATAAGGTAAACCCCCCATCGCTCAAGTCCTTTTTCTCTGTTCTTCCCAAAGTCTACGAGCTCTTGTCGATGAGGACGAAGAGTGTTAGATCCGGTATATCTCAGGAGGTCGAGGAGCCACCCGATCTCACGAAGCTGCCTATAATCAAGTGCTGGCCCCTCGACGGCGGCAGATTCATTACACTGGGTCTCGTCCTCACTCAGGACCCGTTGACCGGGAGAAGGAATCTCGGGATCTACAGGCTCCAGATATACGATGAGAAAACGACTGGTATGCACTGGCACCCCCATAAGGGCGGAGCGGCCCATTATCATGAAGCGGGCAAGATCGGCAGAGACCTTGAGACGGCTGTCATCCTCGGAGGAGACCCGAAGATGATATTCACGGCCATAGCCCCTCTGCCCGAAGGCATGGACGAGCTCGCGTTCGCCGGCTATATCAGGGGGAAGCCCATCCCTATGGTTATGGGGAAGAGCATATCAATCCATGTTCCGGCCAATGCCGAGTTCGTCATCGAAGGTATAGTCCCACAGAATGAATTGAGAGTGGAAGGTCCGTTCGGTGACCACTTCGGCCACTATTCCATGGAAGCTGAGTTCCCGGTATTTCACCTCCGCAGGATTACGCACAGGACTAATCCGATATTCCCCGCAACCGTAGTCGGCAAACCCCCGAAGGAGGACATATTCCTGGGCATGGCCGCCGCGGACATGTTCTCGCCCCTCACGAGAATCATTCACCCCGAGGTGAAGGACATGTGGGCTTATCCCGAGGCAGGGTTCCACAATTTACTGGTCGTCTCGGTTGACGAGCGCTACCCGCGTAACGGCATTAAGGCGATGCTGGCGCTCTGGGGCACGGGTCAGCTCCTTCTGACGAAGGTCATGATTACCGTATCGAGCGATATAGACCCCCGCAACTGGGACGCCGTGCTTACGGAGATAGGGGCGAATTTCGACCCGAATGAAGACTTTCTGATGATACCGTGGGCGCCCCTCGACACGCTGGACTTCACGAGCGGGAAGCTGAACGTCGGAAGTAAGATAGGTATAAACGCGGTGCGTAAGAAGGACGGCGGAAAGAATATGCTTAAGGTTCCGGAAAGCGTACCCGATCCGAGGGGGAAGCATAAGGAGATAATCGATTGGCGGCTCCTCAAAGGAGGCATACTGGCAATCAAGCTCAAGAAGTACCCAAAGGAAACGATAAAGAAATTATTCGAAACGCCCGGTTATGAAGACGTGAGAATAATCGTCGCGGTGAGCCCTGATATAGATATACACGACCGGACGGAGCTTATCTGGGGCATTTTCACCAGATTCGACCCGTATCTCGATGTAATATTCGAGAGGACCGAGCTCAGGGGCTCGGCTGTCGTATACGGCGGCAGGATGGGAATAGATGCCACAATAAAAAACTGGTATCCTCTTGTGATAGAAATGTCGGATGACGTTAAGGAGACTGTAACCGGAAGATGGAAAGAATACTGGACGAAGTAGAAAAGCTCTGTTTCGACAAAGAACTATTTCCCATAATCGAAAAGGTTGCGAACGGGGAGCGTCTCCCTTTTGAAGACGGTCTCACGATAATGAATACGCCCGACCTCAACACGGTCGGAATGCTGGCCGATTACGTCAAGAGAAAGAGGGCGGGGGACAAGGTCTATTTCGTCGTGAACAGGCACGTGAATCCGACGAATATATGCGCTATTTCGTGCAAGTTCTGCGCTTTCGGCACTACGAAGAAATCGGCGAACGCCTACGAGCTCTCGCACGAGCAAATACTGTCCCTCCTTAACGACGACATACGCGAGGTGCATATAGTCGGCGGCCTCCACCCGGACTGGGACTTCCGGCATTACCTCGACATCGTGAGACTCGTAAAGGATAACTTCCCGAAGACTCACGTCAAGGCCTTTACCGCCGTGGAGATAGACTGGTTCACCGAGATTAGCGGTATGGGTCTCGAAGGGGTTCTCGAAACTCTGAGAGAGGCAGGTGTGGACGCGCTCACCGGCGGAGGCGCCGAGATCCTTCATCCGGACATTCGCAAGAAGATATGTGCGCCCAAGACAGTCGCCACGAGGTGGGAGGAGATACACGCCCTCGCGCACCGGATGGGGATACCGACGAATGCGACCATACTCTACGGTCATATAGAAGAGCCTTTCCACGTGGTCGATCATTACGAGAGGTTGAGGAACATCGAGGACGATTCCCCGGGGTTCTTCGCGTTTATACCCGTGCTATTCCAGCCCGAGAACACAGGACTCAAAAAGCAGGTGAAATTCTTCTCCGCTTCATACGACCTCAAGGTACACGCGCTCGCTAGGCTCTACCTCGACAACTTCCCCCACATCAAATCCTACTGGATAACGCTCGGCGAAAAGATGGCGCAGGTCGCGCTTCACTACGGCTGCAGCGATGCCGACGGTACGATAATGCGGGAGAAGATAATCCACGACGCGGGCGCTCCGTCAGAGCTCGGACATACGCGCGACTTCATGGTAAACATGATAAAGAACGCTGGCTTCATCCCTGTCGAGCGCGATGCCCTCTACAACGAAGTCAGGGTTTACAATTAAAGATTTCACGAGTACTTAACACTACACTTTTGTGTCATTTCGACTAACGGTAAAATCTAATCTTCCGCTTTCAGTTCCTTTACCCTGATGAGAAGCCGGGAAGGGTGAGGAGCTTGTCATTCCCGAATGTATTAATCGGGAATCCACCTTTTTGTTATCCCGAAATAAATTCACGATCTCGTCTGTTAACTCTCTTCTCATACACGATATAAAATTTTCACTTGAAAATGCATTTTTTTTGATTAATCCTTTTACTTACTACAGGGGGTGCAAGAATATGAGAAATAAAGTTACCCTTTCTTTGTCATCCGCAATCTTATTAATACTGTTAGTGACCGGATTATTCTGCATTGACGATCAGCCCGCTAAATCACAACAGCCCCAGGACGTGAGCTTTGTGAATGAGGGGCTTTCACCCGATTTATATTCTTTCGAGGATTTGACGCCGACGTCGGGAATCCTCGTAGCTATGGCTAACTGTGGGACTGAGACCTGTTCCGCCCAGCAGTGCTGCTGCCTCAATACGGACACGGGAGCGCAGTGCTGCAGGCCGAAACAGAGCGGTAATTGTGTCGAGTCCTGTAAACGCAGCAAGCCTTGCTAACCCGAGAAGTAAAGCGGACCTTTATTCGCCGCCTCCGGCGGCTTCAGAGTTAGTTAGAGAGAAAAATTATGTCATTAGTGATGGCAATGCAGTTCGGGGATCGAATCTGTATCCTTTCGGATTCCATGAATCCCGCGTCGAATACAACCGATAACGATGTAATACCCGGGCAGCTCAAAACGATAGTCCTCAATAAAAAGGTATCTATCTCTTACTCGGGCACGTCGAATAAAGCTATATACAAGATACGCGAGATTCGAAAAGACCTGATGAAGAGGGTTTATATCGAAGAGATACTGGAATCTCTCGCCGAGTTTACAGGGGAGGAGAAAGAGGGCGTCGATTTTATAGTGTCTTCGCATATGGGGATACCGAAGCTGTATAAGATAGCGGAAGGACAGATACACTACGGGCTCGATATGTATTGGATCGGGAACGCAGAGGCTGTGGAGCGCGTCCTTCAGGAGATCGAACGGGACGACCGCTCGATAGAGGGTTTGCCCAATCACATAATACAGGAAGAGTACAAGTTCAGAGAGGCTTTTAAGAAAGCGGTATTTGAGCATGAGATACCGCAGGCGGGGGGGCTGGTTTTTGATTGTATAGGCTCACCCAGAGGTTATCGTTACAACAACCTCGCCAGCGTGCATGCCGGGTACGGGATGTCTCTCGATATTACATTCGATTACACGGCTCAATGGTTATACGATAAACCGGGAACGGAGTGCTATACGTTTAGTCTCGTCTCTCCGAATAAGCGAAGCCTCGCGGTGACGGGGGCGTTCTTCGAACAGAGCAACGAGGGGTTCATTTACTCGCCGCTCGACCCCGATCTGGATCTGGACGGTGATGAAGAGCTCGGCAAGCCCGAGAGGATTTATCCCGTAACGCTTAAAGGCTTCGTCAACGAGGTAGCGAAATACACCTCCCGTCTGGAATCGTATCTGGGGGGTTGAAGCGGTAGTCGAAAACTAAAACTGCCGATTAGATAGTTCTCCTATCTCAATGAGAGATTATATGAGAAGAATGCCGCATACTAAAGAACGCTTGTTATTGCATCGACAATACAAAAATGGAAATCTTGAACTCACGATAATCATAAACACGCTTTTTAAGGTTCTGTTAACTTACCCAAAAACCTCAAAATCACCCTTGAAATATAACGATAAATCCTTATTATATTTTAGATAAACTTTTTTCTAGGAATGGGGTGAAAATAATGATAAATACCGACAACTTAAATCACACGGGTACTAAGTTTACCCGGAGCATTTACCTGGGCAACATAAAGAAGGCTACTCTCAACAAGCCCGTTGACGACTTGAACGAGAAGGAGCATCAGCAGTACGTGTACCTCTCCGAGCAGATGAAATGGGGCAAAGAGAACGGATACAACCTAGTCCTCACCCGCGACAGCGATCAGATTGACTGCTGGATGATAAGGGATACTTCGATGGACGACCTCAATCCCCTCTTCAAGAAAACGATACTCCAGGTTTTCTGATAAACATCTGAAAGACGTATTAACAAAATCATAATATCAGGCTGAGTTGCCGTGTTGAAGCACAGTCTCCCGTAGCCGGGTTGTTTTGAATTGTGTCGATTTTACTTTGTCCCCGCTTTTTGCTATTCTAACTCACGAGATAGTACTAATATTTCGAATCACTGATTATGATTCGCCCACGGGAGTAATTTATGAGTGATTATGACGCCATTATCGACAGACTGAGAATAAGGAAGGGGGAGCTTGAGGACAGGCTCAACAGGGTCGAAAATTCCCTCAGAAAGACTTACGCGAAAGACTGGCAGGAGCAGTCTATCGAGCGCGAGAACGATGAAGTGGTGCAGGCTCTCGATGAGAGCATCCGTAACGAATTGGTCCTCGTAAATACCGCGCTTGCACGTGTCGATAAAGATGATTATGGAATATGCGCCATTTGCGGCGACCCTATCCCCGTCGCTCGTCTAGAGGCGCTTCCCTACACCGACCGCTGTGTGAGCTGTGCTAGCGAGTCCGAGTAGCCTCCGTCCGATTTGAACCCGACACAAACGCTATTTATTCAGGATTCCGCATAGTTAGCCGGCAAATTGTTTAGCTGCGCTAAATTTTTTTGACTTGAAAAATACTTTCCGTTTATAAAGTTTGCTAACTTGTTCGAATATCAGAGGGAAGGGGGGAAAGAACCGACTCACGATGAGAAAGAATATTTAATCAGGATATTTTAAAAAGGGTCATGACCAGTATAGCACGAGGAAAGTGTTATAACTATTTGTTATGACTAAGAAAAACAAGTATTCAGGACATGCAAGAATATCTGAGTTGAAATTTAGGCAGTTACTTAGACTAATTTGTGTAGATTTGAATGCAGTTCAAGTATCACA
>JBIOKC010000107.1:0-6734 GCA_044451425.1 Thermodesulfobacteriota bacterium | reverse complement strand
GTGCGTGTTCCCGTGAGCTCCCGCTCCCGAAGTTGTGCCTGGTTAGAAGAATATTGGCCCCCTTCAGGTGTTCCTTGTTGAGCTCGAAGTCCGGGTTCTCCGTCCCGTCTTCTTTGTAACGCCAATCAAAGAACAGGAACTCCCCGAAGCCTGTCCGCTTTATCCTCTTTAAGAACTGTTTCGGGATTATCTGGTCGGTATCGATGTTCATCCTGTCCAGAGGCGCTACAATTCCGGTAACTTTTTTAAGCGGTTCCATGTTTGATTCCCCTTTAGATTTCCTTATGTAAGTCCCAGTTCCTCACGTCGACGAAGTGGCCTTCTATCGCGGCAGCGGCCGCCATTATCGGACTTACGAGATGCGTTCTGCCGCCTTTCCCCTGGCGTCCCTCGAAGTTTCTGTTTGAGGTGCTCGCGCATCTTTCCCCAGGCTGCAGTATGTCCGGGTTCATGCCGAGGCACATACTACACCCCGATTCTCTCCACTCGAAGCCCGCCTCCTTGAAGATCTTGTCGAGGCCTATCTTCTCCGCCTGAAGTTTTATCAGCTGCGAGCCCGGAACGACCATAGCCTTTACGGTAGGCGCTACTTTTCTGCCCTTCACCACTCTTGCGGCTTCTTTCAGGTCCTGCAGCCTCGAGTTCGTGCAGGAGCCAATGAACACCCTGTCCACTTTTATATCCTGAATGGGCGTTTTCGGGTTAAGCCCCATATAATCGAGCGCGCTCCTGGCAGCCTTGCGGTTGTTTTCGTCGTCCATGGCGTCGGGGTCGGGTACTCTGCCCGTGACGTCGGTCACCATGCCGGGATTGGTTCCCCAGCTCACCTGAGGGGCAATATCTGCGGCTTCAAGCGTAATCGATTTATCGAATTTAGCGCCCTCGTCCGTCCTAAACTTTCGCCACTCCTCTACGGCTCTTTCGAACTCGGCGCCTTTGGGAGCGTATCTCCGTCCCTTTACATACTCGAATGTCTTCTCGTCAGGCGCGATCATTCCCGTCCTCGCTCCGGCCTCGATGGACATATTGCATACGGTCATTCTCTCTTCCATCGTGAGGGCCTCTATCGCCGACCCTCGGTACTCTACGACCGTCCCCGTAGCTCCCGCAGTTCCCATATGGCCTATAATGCTGAGTATGATGTCCTTGGCGGTTACGCCGTACCCTCTGCTTCCTTCCACGCGTATTTCATATTCCCGAGGTCTTGTCTGCCGGAGGCATTGCGTTGCGAGCACGTGCTCCACCTCGCTCGTGCCGATTCCGAAGGCAAGCGAGCCGAACGCGCCGTGCGTGGACGTGTGGCTGTCCCCGCAGACTATAGTCATTCCCGGTTTAGTCAGACCCAGATCGGGTCCAATCACATGTACGATGCCCTGCATGTCGCTGTTTATGTTAAGGCCGTAGAGCGTAATACCGAATTCTTCGCAGTTTTTTCTCAGCTCCTCGATCTGCTGTGCCGATATGGGATCTTCTATCGGGAGTGCTCTATTTGTTGTGGGGACGTTATGGTCCATCGTGGCGAATGTGAGATCGGGCCTCCTGACCCTTCTCCCCGAAAGCCTGAGTCCCTCGAATGCCTGAGGAGATGTAACCTCATGGACGAGTTGAAGGTCGATGTAGAGGAGAGTCGGCTGACCGGGCTCCTCGTCAACGACGTGCGCTTCCCATATCTTATTGAATAGTGTTGTTTGAGACATAGTATTTCCCTTTATTCATCGTCTTAAGGAATAAATTATACATGGTATATAGCACTTATGCAGGATTTCTCCGGGTTGTATCAGGAATACATATCGGAAATATAAGCATGAATTCCCAATAATCAATACATATGGAGAAAGTGGGGGAGCTCATTCTAAGGTTTTGAAAGCCGACCTGCCGGGGTATATTGCCTCGCTTCCGAGCTCCTCTTCTATCCGCAGAAGCTGATTGTATTTCGCGATCCTGTCGCTCCTCGACGCCGAACCCGTCTTGATTTGCCCCGAGTTTGTGGCTACCGCGATATCCGCAATCGTCGAGTCCTCCGTCTCACCCGAACGGTGAGAGATTATATACGTGTATCCCGCCTCGGCCGCCATCCTTACGGCTTCCAGGGTTTCGGTGAGCGACCCTATCTGGTTCACCTTCACCAGTATGGAGTTCGCGACTTTCTCCTTTATCCCTCTCGCCAGAATTTTAGTATTCGTGACGAATATGTCATCGCCGACGATCTGGACCTTATCACCCAGTTCCCGTGTAATCATGCGCCACCCTTCCCAGTCGTTCTCCGCGAGCGGGTCTTCGATCGATATAATGGGGTATCGCTTTATCCATTCCGCGTAGAGCTCTATGAGTTTGTCCTTGCCCAGCTTTTTACCCTCTACCGCGTATTTCCCGTTGTCAAAAAATTCACTCGAAGCCACATCGAGCGCGAGTGACACCCCTGCGCCGGGTTTGTAATTCGCCTTGACGATTGCCTCGGAGATACATTCGACGGCCTCTTCGTTCGATTTCAGGTTTGGCGCGAATCCGCCTTCGTCTCCGACCGATGTTGAATACACCTTTTTCTTGAGTATGGTTTTGAGATTATGAAACACCTCGACACCCGCCCTGATGGCCTCCCTGAAACTATTGAACCCTATCGGGACGATCATGAACTCCTGAAAGTCGAGGTTATTGTCCGCGTGAGCGCCCCCGTTGACGATATTCATGAGAGGCACTGGAAGCGTATTAGCGGTTATGCCTCCGAGGTAGCGGTATAGAGGTATGCCCAGCGAATTCGATGCCGCCCGGGCGGCTGCGATTGAAACGCCCAGAATTGCATTAGCTCCCAGCTTCGATTTATTGGGTGTACCGTCGAGGTCTATCATAACTCCGTCGATAAGGCTCTGGGTAGCGGCGTCGAGGCCGGCTATCTTAGGTGCTATTACTCTGTTTACATTCTTTACGGCGTTTTGGACCCCTTTACCGAGGTACCTCTTTTTATCGTTGTCCCTGAGCTCGATAGCCTCATGCTCGCCGGTTGACGCCCCCGAAGGCACGGCGGCTCTTCCGTACGACCCGTCGGCACAGCGAATTTCTACTTCTATAGTGGGATTCCCCCTCGAGTCCAGGATTTCTCTCGCTTTCACTGCGGCTATCGTCGACACTCTTTTTCCTCCGCCATGTTTGATATAGGCTTAGGGAAATTACCATAGGAGTTAATACCTATCAAATCGTGAATTTTATCGGTTATCATTATGTAGCTCGGAGTCGGGCCGCCCGGATAAGCCCCGCCGATACCGATTTAAGCCGCTGACGGGTGGCGGCTGCTCATAGCAGTATTGTGTTTTCAAGTTGGAAATGTGCCTCAACTCCGGTAAAATCATGTACTTTAAAAAAATTCTGCAAGGAAAAAAACCATATGAACTTTAGCCGGAAATTGCAATCGATATTCATATTATCCTGTTTTAGCTTTATTGCATTGTTTGTTTCGTGCTCTGTAGGCGATTCTACGCCGCCAACAACGATAACCATCCTATCCCTATCCTCAGATGAGCTTACAAGGAACCTTAACTGGACCGCTCCCGGAGATAACGGAAACCAGGGTACGGCGACCATCTACTTCCCGCGTTACTATAGCGATGCACAGGTTGCGGCAATCCTGGGCCTACCGAATTTGAACGGAGTCCCTTCCTCTGAAATTCAGAGCGCGGTGCAAGATAATTTCAATAATGCGACGCAGGTGCCTGATTTCCAAGTGCCGCTTCCCGGCGGAAGCGCCGAGAGTTTTCTTACCCCCAGGCTCGATATAACCGGTCAGACGTCCTATTTTTATTCGGTGCGCACAAATGACAAAGTCGGAAATTCTTCCGAGCCGTCGAACGTAGTCGAGCTCACGACGCCCCTTCAAAATATCAGGTACGTGAGCAGCGAGCCCGGAAGCTGTGTGGGGGAGTCAGTGGCATCCGGTAATTTTCACGGGCAACAGATAACACAGAATATATGTATTATCCCGAATAACCAGTACCCCACATGCTTAAACAGTGGTCTGTTGATCAATAATAACGATATAGCGGTCGGCGATCCCTGTGTCGGGAAGGTGTATATATTCTTCGGTAACAACAATCTTACGAACAACGGAAACCCTCTCATCGATGTATCCAGTGCCAATGTTACTGTTATCGGCAATGCATCTGACGGTTTCGGCGCTTCCCTTGCGAATGCGTTAAATTTCTACGGACAAGGACGGCCGGATGAGTTGATAATAGGAGCCCCCGATTTTAATAACAAGACCGGTAAGGTATATGTGCTCCTCGGCAACTTTAATTTCCCAAGTGTCGTGAACCTTACGGACGGTAGTACTGAGCACATCGAGATAGAGGGTGAGAACCAGGGAGATAATTTTGGATTTAATGTTTTAAACGGGCAAGGAATTATAAACGCGTCGGGGATATTCGCAGCGAGTGCTCCCTTCTACAACTCGGACACCGGCAGGGTTTATGTTTACGTTGGGAGCCAGCTCAGTACGAATGGCGTTAATCAGGCGACCGTGTCCCATGTCATCATTACAGGGCAGCAAACCGGAGGGCAATTCGGTTTCTCGACAGCTAACCTCGGCACGATCATCCACAACGGCTACAGCGCGCTCGGTATGGGAGCCCCTGGTCTCGGCAGGGCTTATATAATTTTCGGCGGTGAGATTAGTAGCATAGACCTCGCTACTAATACCGGCAATGCCCTTATACTCCAGGGAAACAAGAGTGACGGCTTTGGAAAGAGTATCTCGGGCGGTGGCTTGATCCTTAATGGATCTATTAACGGTCAGTCTTCTGATGATGTCATAGTCGGAGCGCCCGAGTCGAATAACAAGACGGGATCAGTGTTTCTATATTCGGGCGCAGATCTCGCCTTTAACTATAATGACCACACTACCCCGGTCGCGCAGACAGAATTTACGGGCCTCAACCCGGGGGACCTTTTCGGAACATCTGTAAGCGTGTTTCCTATCCTTACTCCGCAATTGAATGCGCAGCCGCTGGATACGGCCATAGTGCTTCAATATGAAATGATAAATGCCGATTTCGCGGTAGGTGCGCCGGGAGTTCCGCCCGGCTCCGTATACATATTCTACGGTCAGAGCAGCTTCCCTGCTACGGTTTCTGCAAGCGCGGCTAAACTAACGCTCGCAGGACAGGCCGGGGACTCGGATTTCGGTAGCGTTGTCATGGAGCTTAATGACTTAAACGGCGACCAGCTGGACGATTTCGGGGTGGGTGGAACCGGGTTTATAAATATTTATTACTAAAAGGGAGTCCGGCTCAGGATATTGTACGAAGACTATTCGTACCTGAGAGCCTCTATCGGGTCGAGATTCGAAGCCTTTTTTGCGGGATAGATACCGAAAAAGACTCCGATCAATGCGGCGAAACCGAAAGACAGCATTACCGATTCCGGAGTTACGACTACCTTCCATCCGGCAAGAGAAGAGGCTATTAAAGATCCGAGTATACCTGCTACTATGCCTATGAATCCTCCTGTGAGCGAGAGCATCACGGCCTCTATCAGAAATTGAGTCATTATATCCTTTCCCTTGGCACCTACCGCCATCCTTATGCCTATTTCTTTGGTCCTTTCCCCTACCGAGACGAGCATAACGTTCATAATTCCTATTCCGCCTACAATGAGCGAAATCGAAGCGATACTCCCGAGCAGGACTGTCATAATATTTGAGATGTTGAAAATCCTCTGGATAATAGCGACCTGAGATTTGATGTAGAAGGCGTCCTCGTCGTCCTTGCCGAGATTGTGCTTTTCCCTCAAGAGAAGATCTATCCGGGATTCGGCTTTTTGCATGTCAGCGGGCGAAGTTACCGAAACGGAAATGCTCTCGAGCGTATTCCTGCCGAGTATCCTTTTCTGAAAGGTGGTATAAGGGATGAGCGCGACGTCGTCCTGGTCTTTCCCGCTGGCTGTCTGTCCCAATAAGCTCATGACGCCTATCACTCTAAACGAGTTCTTCCCTATCCTCACAGTCTGCCCTACCGGGTCCCTATATCCGAAAAGGTTGGACACGACCGTCTTCCCAAGCACGCAGACGTTTTCCGTATTCTTTACGTCATTATAATTGAAAAAGACGCCTGTTTCCGGGAACCAGTCGTTTATGTACACGAAATCTGGGCTCGTTCCGACGACGATAGTGATCCAGTTCCTGCTCCCCCAGATGACCTGCTCCGCGGAGTCGATCGTCGGGGATACGTATTGTACGATATCGAGTTTCCTTATGGCCTCGGCGTCCTCCGCTGTGAGTTCAATTGCGTTTTCTTTTCCCCCTACGCCCTCTTTTCCCGGGTTTATAAAGAAGGATTTTCCTCCCAGGCTCGTGAGCTGCTCCTCTATTACTCTGCTTGCACCCTGTGTCAGCGCGACTAATGATATGACAGCCGCGACGCCTATAATGATGCCGAGGGTCGTAAGTATGGACCTGATTTTATTGGTTTTAATGGCTCTATACGAGACCTTTAGCGCTGCCAAGATATTCATGTGGATTTCGCTTTGGCTTCCCGGACGAGGCTTTCTCTTCTCTTTTCTTCCGAAATTATACCGTCTTTGAATATGATGATTCGCTCCGCATATTTGGCTATATCGTGCTCGTGTGTGATGACAATAATGGTCTTTCCCGCCTCGTTAACTGTCTTGAATATCTCCATTATTTCGGAACTAATAGTTGTATCGAGGTTCCCAGTCGGCTCGTCCGCGAGAATGATGCTAGGGTTGTT
>JBIOKC010000106.1:0-6793 GCA_044451425.1 Thermodesulfobacteriota bacterium | reverse complement strand
CTCTAGTACTTTATTATATTAGCTTAGTAACCGTTTGTAAATGCTATTTTATAAAGTACTTTAACATTTTACCGGATTTTCTTTTAATTTATGGGGTAAATCTTTTGAAATGATTGGGACTTGGTGATAAATTTCTAACTGATGAAGGTAATTATACTTGGTTGTGCCACTTCAACAGGTGTACCGATAGTAGGCTGCACCTGTCACGTATGCACTTCCGGAGATCCGAAAAACAACCGGACCCGCTGCTCTGTATTGGTAGAGGCAAAGAGGAAGAACATACTCATCGATACATCGACAGACCTTAGATTTCAGGCACTTAGGCACGGTATAACTAGGCTCGACGCGGTACTCTATACTCATTCCCATGCCGACCATACGCACGGCATTGATGAGTTGAGGGTTTACAACTTTATAAATAAAGCCTCGATCCCTTGCTATGGCAATACTCAATCCATTGAAAATATTAAAAACAATTTCAAATACATTTTCGACGGCCAGCAGTCGGCGGGGGGGAAGCCGAAGCTTACCCTTACCACGGTATCGGGGGCGTTCGATTTCGAGGGTATTCAAATAACCCCAATTGAGGTCTTTCATGCGGACTGGACCATATTCGGCTACAGAATAGGTGGTGTGTCTTACCTCACCGATTGCAGCGGAATACCGGAGTGGTCATGGGAGAAACTCGCAGGTCTCGACCTCCTTATCATAAGCGCGCTCAGGTATAAGCCGCATCCGGCTCACCTCAACGTCGAGCAGGCTGTTGAGACCGCACGGAGGTTAAAGCCGGGGCTGACCGTGCTTACGCACATGGGTCACGAGCTTGACTACTATACCCTTTCGAGAGAGCTCCCGGACTCCATCGTTCCGGCATACGATGGAATGGAGATAGAAGTCCCCGACCCCTGACTTGATAACTAGTTCAGGTAGGGGAAAATGTAGTATCTACTTTCAGAGGTGTGAAAAATGCAGGAAGTTATAAAGAAAATTCTTCAGCCAAATATCACGAAGATCGTCCTGTGTGTGCTCGACGGACTGGGCGGGCTTCCGAGGAACGGTAAAACGGAGCTCGAGACTGCCTCGACGCCCAATCTCGACGAGCTTGCCAGGAGCGGGGCCTGCGGGCAGCATCTGCCGGTTGCGATAGGCATCACACCGGGAAGCGGCGCCGCTCACCTTGGCCTTTTCGGTTACGACCCGCTCAAGTTCGAAATAGGGCGCGGCGTTCTGGAGGCTCTGGGGTTGGGACTTGAGCTCACGCCGAGTGACCTCGCTATAAGGGGCAACTTCGCGACCGTAAAATACGAGGGCGACACGCCCGTAGTGACCGACAGGAGGGCCGGCAGGATACCTACTCAGGAGAATATGAGAATAGTCGCCCGGATCGCCGAGAAGGTTAAGGAGATAGACGGCGTGAAGGTCTCCATAACTTCGGGTATGGAGCACCGGGTTGCCGTGATATTCACTTTCCCCGAGCCTATTCCGGCTGGCGGAGACGATATTCACGACACGGACCCGCAGCTTGAAGGCAAGAGCCCGCTTATACCCAAGGGGAACAACCCCAAGGCTGCTAAGGTCGCAAAGGTCATCGAGAAGTTCATCAATCAGGCCGCGAAGGTCATACACGACGAGGAGAGGGCTAATTATTTACTGCTCAGGGGTTTCGCGGTCCATCCTAACCTGACTTCCTATAATGATGCCTACGGTCTCCGTGCCGCGTGCATCGCCACTTATCCGATGTATAGAGGTGTCGCCAGGCTCGTGGGCATGGACGTTCTCGAGGTCGAGGACATGACTATAAGGAGCGAGATAGAAACCCTTAAAAGGGATTTCGATAAATACGACTTATTCTATCTCCATGTGAAGAAGACCGACAGTTACGGCGAGGACGGGAATTTCGACGCCAAGGCCAAAGTCATAGAGGAGTTCGACAGCTTCGTTCCCGAGATTACTGCTTTGAAACCGGATGTGATAGTCGTCACCGGTGACCATTCTACCCCCGCGGCCATGAAGTCCCATAGCTGGCATCCCGTGCCGATATTGATAAGTTCCAAATACGCGAGGGGAGGGGGATCTCAGGGTTTCGGAGAGGGCGACTGCAGCAGGGGAGAGTTGGGCACTTTCAGGGCTGTGGATTTAATGACACTGATACTCGCTCATTCAGGCCGGCTGCAGAAATACGGGGCTTAATTCCTGATATTTATCATTCCCGAGTGACCGGAAATCTCGTCTTTAATTTTTCAATTCCCTCTCCCCTATGGTGACGGGGAGGGCAAGGGTGAGGGGGTACATTTCTCAGGACTCACACTTCTCCCATATGTCCGCGGCGACCCGCCGCCCCGTTCGTTTTTTATATATTCTCCATCCACCCCCTTACCAATGGGGGTACGGGTGGGGGTTAACCTTAATGTAAATACCTTTCGTCCTGAGTTTGTCGAAGGACGTATTGTTGGTTAAGTTATCATAGGCTCCGAAAAGGATCATCCTTGAAATCCGGCGGCTTTGTGCTAATTTATTTTTCCCTCGTCTTTATGATAGACTTGAACTGACGAGTGCCGAAGTGGCGGAACTGGCAGACGCGCCATCTTGAGGGGGTGGTGCCCTCCGGGCGTGCGGGTTCGACTCCCGCCTTCGGCACCACATATACAAACCGTAGTATTCTCCATACCTCTCTGCTATAATCGAAATCAATTACAATATGGGCATTACAGGCGGGCATTCCATGATGAGATCTATGTTAATAATTGCGGCATTAGTGAGTTCGTTTTCCGTTTTATCAGTTAGGGATTCCTTTTCACAGCAGGCAAAGCCCATGAAATACCTGGTTACGGGAACGGGCGGGCCGGCTTCCGCATCTTCTGCGAATATGGAGGCCTTACTGAAGAATGTCGTCATTCCGACGTTCGATCAGTTGACCAGGCTTGAGCACGAAGGAAAAATCACGGGCGGAGTACCCGTCGGCGACCGTGCTATCGTATTCATTGTTGAAGCATCCTCAAATGATGAGGTGGACAAGTTGCTGCGCTCACTTCCCATATGGGGTGTGCTGGAGTGGAAAGTCGTGCCTCTTCAGACCTTCGATGGGCGGGCTGCAATAGAGCGTAAGGTGGTTGAGGGTTCGAAGAAAGGCCATTAGTGATTTAATTACCACTCTGATGTAAAAGCGCCAGCCGATTGGATTCGTAAAGCTCTTAGAATTTTGTTAAAGAATCCTTAAGGTAAATAATCGGTTGTATCGGGTCGTTATATAGAGACACGTCTCTTGAGGGGGTTCGTCCGCGAAATACATGGGGATATGACTCCCGCCTCAGCAGTCACAATTGAATTTTCCCACTCCCACGATCCCTGATAAGTCGGATATTTGCCGTCAATGCTCCATCCCGGATATCCGGTATTGTTTTACTCGACTGCATGAGTACTTATTGAGCGCGGGCACGATGCTGGATAATCTATTACTCTGAATTATCACTCACTTCTTTGATATCGAGCTTAATGACAATATGAATACGCCTCACAATGAATTTGAAAAACCGGAAGAAAAACTGGTCTCCATGGGAGTGTCTAAGGGCGCCTTGACCGTAAGCATAGCTTTGCTGGTTGCCTTGGTTTTACTGGTTTATGCCCATCTTGCCGACACCGAACGCTATGCGTTCATCCTCGAACGCGCTGAGCCGGGATGGCTGCTAATCGCGATGGTATTGCAGTTATTCACGTATAGTTGTGCGGGTGCTATCTGGGGGGAAGTCGTCCATTCGGGCGGACATAAGCTGCGGATCTCTGTGCTGTTCCGCCTGGCTGTTGAAAAACTTACAGTGGATCAGCTCGTACCGATGATAGGAATGGCGGGCAATCTTGCCGTCGTTCGGGCTATGAGGCGTTTCGGACTTCCTGGATGGTTGGCGATGGAGGCGATAATAATAGATATTCTATCTCGCTACGCGGCTTACGTGGTAGTAGTAGCGTTAACTTTTGCGATACTGTGGCTGCATCATGACATTACTCCTTTGGTGAGATGGCTTCTCACCGGTTTTGCTGTAATAGCGGCTATTGTGCCTTTGGCCGTATTGTGGTTCCTCAGGCACAGGCAATGGCGCCCCCCGGGCTTGCTCAGTCGCAGCAGGAGGATAAGTCGTTTTCTGGATGCGGCATCCAGTGTATCTCCTGGCAGGATAGGCTCTCCTGCGCTAATTACGAAGGCGGTACTCCTCCAGATGGCGATATTTTTTCTTGATGCTGGAACATTGTGGTCGGTGCTCCGGGCTATTGGCGTTTCCGCTCCGCCTGTAACCGCGTTCGTTGCCCTTATAATGGCTTCGATTGCGGCCACGATCTCTTTTCTCCCGGGAGGCATAGGCAGCTTCGAGGCGGCCTGCACGGCCACACTTGCGCTTCTTGGGATACCTCTCGAGGCGGCTCTCACAGGTACTCTCTTATTGCGTGGCTTAACGCTTTGGCTCCCGTTGATACCCGGATTTATTTTGGCCCACCGTGACATGACCTTTGTTAAACAAAAATCACACTTATGAGTAGACCCGTATCTAAAGCTATGCAGTAAGCAGAATCTATCTTCATTCAGCACACGGACACTGCACACCGATTCCGGTGGAAGAAGGGTATTACGCGAATCAGAATTCAAAATTAAATACTGCCTTTCGATAAGGGTAGCAGTACATCATCGATAATGTATGATATCTAAGGCAAATTAACATTTAAATCATCATATAGCCCACCATAAGTAGAGATATAGTGTATTGTTGTCCGCTGCGTTTCTCCCCGAACCGTCGTAGTTGGAGCTTGCGCCGTCGAATTTCCAGTAGCCCGTGTATTGGATGCCTACCCGCATATTCGCATAAGGGGACATAAAGGAATTAGTCTTGCCGAAGGGTGTGTAGGATAATTCGAGTATGTAGCCATTACTGTCTGGGCTTCCGTTGGCGCTCCCAGAATATAACCCTATATCGGTTGAACCGGTCGTTTGGAAATAGCTGGCAATAAGCGTGAATGTCGTATACAAGGAGAGAGTTAAGTTGGTGTTAAGGGTTTCCAAAGAGTTTGAAGAATTACTGGAATTACCAAGCTGCTGGGAAGCGGGCAAGTTTTGGAATTCCTTGATAAATAATGAATTAATCGATATGACTAGATTCTTGAATCCTGTGTACTGATAAGTCGCATCAAGCCCGAGGTCCAGGTAACGGTCGCTACCTGCGCTCGTCTCTCTGCCTGGATAAACCCAGCTTAGAAGCCCGATAGTGCCGGCGGATATGTAGTTTCCTCTCCAATTATGCTGTAGAACTACGCGCCAGTAAGGAGCCACCCCATGAATACGGTTTTCACCTTCGGGTTCAATACCTGTAATATCCTGAAATTTGGAGGGTAGGGTCACATAGGGGCCGAGTTCGAGATACAAATGGTTATTCCACATAGTGTAAGCGGTGATACCAACAACTTGCTGTGCAAATCCTCCATCGATGAGTGTAGAGGCTGTAGGCGTTGGGGCAAGTGCCGAACTCACAAAGGGGAAGCCCCAAGCAGGGGTTGAGTTCCAGAGGTCCTGAACAGTAGGATTATTATTCACATCGATTCCAAATACGCTGGATTTACCGCCAAGCGTCCCTGTCGTAGCGAAACGTAAATCGGTATTGTCGAGTGCCCATTGTTTTGCTACACCATCCCAAGTTACCTGTGTAAATGCCCCAATTTTGTTCCAGATGCGTCCCGCGTAGAATATGCTGAACTGATCGAGAGCAAAGTTCTCATTTTCCTTGTAATTTGGCGCAGCACCTCCATTCTGTGGCTGATCTGTTTTCGTAAACGATCCAAATGCCATAGCCGACACAGGGGGAATTTTATTAGGTTTCCCTAAAGTATAACCTAGGAGCTTGAATACACGTCCAAATGAGTTTAGCGCAGGTCCAAATCCATTAAAATGGCATGCAGTGCATGCGTAGCCTGTCTGTCGAGCAAAACTCGGAACAGCCTCTGCTTTTTCGAGTGTAAAAAACAATGATACTGCGGTTACTAGGCTAAAGCATCCTAAAATGTAAAAGATCTTTCTAAGCGATAACATTTTGTCCGTCTTGTATGGCATGAGATCCTCCCTTGGGTTTAGTCTTCGCACATGCTTACATTTTGTATGCCAAATGGCTCATATAGCATAACATATTACTTTTATTCAACAATCTCAGAGGAGCTAGCAATCGAAACTGTTTGAGTTGTAGGATTTTCTTACATTCGACACTATTTAACTTCACCCGGAGATCAGGACAAGTAAAAAGTAGAAGAATCTTGCCCTTTTTTGTTTAAACATAAGCCGGGAACATGGTATTGTATCATTTATACTTTAATTATAATATAGTTTTATGCACAGACGTTTAGCGGATTATTTAGCTGAAAGTTCTGCAGAAATTAGTTCGGACTTTTGCCTTTTAATCCGCAATGTTCCAGATTGTTCTAATAATCATTCAATGATTTGAGCTTTGTTTGCAAGTCATTTAGGTCATTGAATCTGTTCTATTAATAGAACATTTTTTCATCTTTTCTGTGACTTCTCTCCACCGTGCCATTTTGATATGGTTTCCCTCTGTCGTTGAGATAGTGGATGATGTTATGTTTTGCACAGAATGTCAAGCCCCCGGAAAGCGGTCCAAGTTTCAAGTTAGATTTTCATATAATTCTCTTTAGTGAGTTGAAACAAATCCTTCTTTGAACTCCTTATTTTTGTTACCTGATACGATAACCTGTGGAGCCGGAGGTCCGTATCCAAGTGAACTATGAGGCCTCACCTCATTGTAGT
>JBIOKC010000105.1:0-6814 GCA_044451425.1 Thermodesulfobacteriota bacterium | reverse complement strand
TCAATCTAGTAAAGGGGCAGTGGCTATACAGCGACGTCGAGATAACAAGAGTCAATTTCAAGGCCCCCGGCCCGGACGGTCAGCCGACCGGCGTGCCGATTAAAACATACGATTATACTCCGAAAGCCGGGGGGATCGAATACGATGATTCTAAATGGGAGAAGATATCGCCCGAGACACTGAGCAAGCGCCGATCGACCGGGAGATTATGTTTTAACTGGTACCGCATCAGGATAACTATCCCCGGGAGCGTGGACGGTTTCTCAACTTCGGGAACGACAGTTGTATTCGAGACTGCGATAGACGACTACGCGGAGGTCTGGGTGAACGGAGAGCTTCCCCGCTATCTGGGGCAGGAGGGAGGCTCGGTTATATCGGGGTGGAATGCCCCGAACAGGCTAGTCGTAGGGCGAGACGTCAAACCGGGTCAGACTATACAGATTGCGGTATTCGGCATCAACGGACCCATCTCGAACCCGCCTACGAACTTTATATGGATGAGGGAGGCTAGGCTCGAGTTCTACAAGGGAAGTGAAATGCCTTTCGCCGTAAAACCGTCGGAAGTGAATGTGGAAGTCGTAAGGCTCGACTCGGCTATGGACGCGGTCGTCGGACCTAACCCGAAAATCTTCAAGATCGCCGAGGGCTTTAAATTCACCGAGGGGCCGGTATGGGTGGGCGGCGGTGATTACCTGCTCTTCAGCGATCCGAACAGCAATGTTATCTATAAATACTCGAAGGATGGAGTGCTCTCGGTATTCCGCACGCCCAGCGGGTATTCAGGCGCGGACATAGCGGAATTTACACAGCCGGGGTCAAACGGTCTCGCTCTCGACAAATCAGGCAGGCTCACTATAGACGAGCACGGGAACCACAGGGTTTCGCGCCTCGAGAAAGACGGAACAGTCACGGTATTAGCGGATAGTTACAAGGGCAAGAGGTTAAACAGTCCCAACGACCTTGTGTACAAGTCTGACGGCTCCCTTTATTTCACCGACCCGCCCTTCGGATTGCCCAAGTTCGAAAAGGACCCGCGGAAGGAGTTACCCTGGAGCGGGGTATTCCGAATCTCTCCTGACGGTGAACTCGTATTACTGAACAAGGAGTTAAAGGGACCAAACGGAATCGCCTTTTCCCCGGACGAGAAATATCTCTACATCGGAGACTGGGACCTCGAGAATAAGGTCGTGATGCGATATGAAGTCATGCAAGACGGCACATTATCGGGGGGAGAGCGGTTCTTCGATATGACGGGTGCCCCCGGAGAAGACGCAATCGATGGCATTAAAGTGGACGCACAGGGGAATCTATATGTGTCGGGGCCGGGAGGGATTTGGGTGATTTCAGCGAAGGGAAAGCATATAGGAACAATCATCGCCCCGAGGCACGCACACAATATGGCATGGGGAGGGGAAGACGGAAAAACGCTCTTTCTCTGCGCGCAGAGCGGACTATATATGATACATCTGGGTTTACAGGGCACAAATGTGCACTACAATTAGCAAAAAATTAAAGAAGGAGAAGGACATTCACATGAAGGTACGTTCGCGAAAGTCTCATAAATCCGGACTTTTAGGCAGTAGCATAGACACGAGTGAGGGTTTAACGAGCAGTAGATGGGGGGTAATTTTAGCGGGCGGCGACGGGACAAGGCTCCGTTCACTTACGAAATTTATATCCGGAGACGAGAGACCCAAGCAGTTCTGCCTGATACTGGATAAAGAGTCCCTTCTGGATAAGACGGTCAATCGTGCTGAAATAAGCATCCCGCGCGGGAATATTCTCATATCGCTCACGCGGACGCATGAGAGATTCTACAGTGATCTCTACGACTCCTTCGACCGGAGCCGGCTAGTAATTCAGCCTGCTAACCTCGGAACCGCACCCGCGATACTATACAGCCTGGTCCGTATAGCAAAAGCTGACCCCGGAGCGCTGATCGCATTCTTCCCTTCCGACCACTATGTCTCCGACGACAAGAGATTCATGGAGCAGGTGGAATCCGCGTTTGAAGGCATAGAGCGCGAGCCCGACAGGATCGTACTTCTGGGCATAACGCCGAGCTCCGCAGAAACGGAATATGGCTGGATAGAGCCCGTCCGCGGGGAAGAAGTTAAGAAGTCGAAAACGTTATACCGGATCAAAAGGTTCTGGGAGAAACCAGAAAAATCAATTGCTCTCGAGCTTATGAAGACTGGGTGTCTCTGGAACAGTTTCGTTATGGCCGGAAAGGTTTCTACCTTCCTAGACATTATCAGTATTTCCCTGCCCGGACTTTACCATGATTTCATGGGAGCGTGCGATATGTACGGCACGCCTTTGGAAAGCGATGCTATAGAATATATATATGAAAAGCTTACACCGCTGAATTTCTCGCAAAGGGTTCTCGAGGTATCGACTGACAAGCTCTTGGTGCTTGCAGTCAAGGATATAGAGTGGAGCGACTTGGGCGACCCAGGACGAGTGCTGACCACTCTCAAGAACATAGGGATACGGGCCGATTGGACCCACAGGTACGATAATCTTGCCCGCAAAACAGGCTAGTCCCGCCGCTGTATTCGAACGATACGGTTAGCACGCAAGATAGTTACATTTCAGTAAATACAGACTCCATGAGCACCCATGCCAAGCCATATGAATTAGGAAAGAACAGAATAGAGGCACTCAGCGATGGCATATTCGCAATAGTCATGACGCTCCTGATATTCGAGCTGAAGACTTCGGACCTCCCGCCGCACGCATCCAACATCCAGCTCGCCCCCGCCTTGTTCGGCATGTGGCCCAAGTTTCTTTCCTACGTCGTGAGTTTTATCGGACTCGGCATATACTGGGTAGCCCACCACTACATGTATCACTCGATAAAGCACTCCGACCGTATACTCCTATGGCTCAATATCCTTTTTTTCATGTTCGTTTCTCTACTCCCTTTCTCTACAAGCCTCATTAACTCATACGGCCAGACGCAGATAGCACCTCTGTTTTTCGGCGCCAACCTTACGCTCATAGGGTGGACGCTTTACTTCCAGTGGCTATACGCGAGCTCGAAGCCCGACCTGATCGCAGATTTCGTAACGCGGGAATATGCGGAGTCCGTACGTTTCCGTTTCCTCATAATTCCGATAATAGCGACGATAACCATGCTCGTCTGCTTCTGGAGCGTCGAGATACTCCTGATCGTCTATGCCCTGCTGCTGCCGTTTTACACGCTTACCGGCAGGATCGCGCTGAGTGAAACAGCGAAGTAAAACAAGAGCCCAATGCCATTCGCCATAACGTAATCTTACAAATGAGAAATCCAAAAAACACTTCCTTCCGTATAGATAGGGTAAGCTATTAAATTAATAAGGAGAGGAAAATTCCAATGGTTAAGACAGTAATAATTACGATTACGGCAATTATCGTTATTTTTGCCGGCGTGAATTTGTTCGGCGCAGACAAGACCATTCGCGCCGACGAGAACGCTCATCAGACAACGAGCGGGTCAGCGACCGGAAGCGGTAAACAGATGCAGATGCAAAATAAATGGACCGCTCAGGGCTTCGTGAAACCTTCACAGGAAGAGCTCAAACAGAAGCTCACCCCCCTCCAGTATAAGGTCACACAGGAGAGCGCGACGGAAAGGCCATTCAGCAACGAATACTGGGACAACCACAAGGATGGGATATATGTCGATGTAGTCTCGGGTGAGCCGCTTTTCAGCTCT
Organism: Thermodesulfobacteriota bacterium; assembly: GCA_044451425.1. Classification (GTDB taxonomy): domain Bacteria; phylum Desulfobacterota_D; class UBA1144; order Nemesobacterales; family UBA2774; genus 2-12-FULL-53-21. The sequence continues at coordinate 3,111 of JBIOKC010000105.1, read as the reverse complement.
AAAGACAAATTCGATTCCGGCACAGGATGGCCGAGCTTTACGAAACCTCTCGTGAGCGAAGATATCGTGGAAGCGGAGGACGACAGCCTCCTGATGACTAGAAATGAAATCAGAAGTAAAAATGCCAATTCACACCTCGGACACCTGTTTGATGACGGTCCCGCGCCGACGGGTCTGAGATACTGCATCAACTCGGCGTCGCTCCGTTTCATACCGAAAGAGGATCTTCAAAAAGAAGGCTATGGAGAATTCCTGGTTCTATTCCAATAATCGCGTGTTAGCGCTAAAGGTCATTATTTAAATCTGCGATAAGGCTGCCGCCGATAACGGTTATCCCGTAACATGCTGCAGCCTTTTTTTTATTAATCGGGCATCGGGAGAGATAGCCTGTCCGGTCCGGCGGTGGTGATGGGAAGCCCATCACCCCGTAATATCACGATTATCCTCCAAGAAGCGAATACTGAGTAAGTAATTTCTGACGACTCCGGGTAAATAGTTACTGTCCAATAACCCAGGGATTTCACTTCTTCTCAAGCTCAATGATGCGCCAAGATAATCCGTAAATCCTTCGCACACGTTCATTCGTCTAACTTAGCAAACTGAGAAGAAAGGCATGAGAAATGAGCCGCTTATGCCTTCTAAACCATAAAACGGAGGTATTACTGAAATGAGAAAGGCCTTTATCGCAGCAGGAATAGTGGTGATTATTGTAGCATGGTACCTGTTTCGCCCCGAGAAGCTGTTCATAAACAAGAGCGTGAATGAAGGACTGCCAAGCACTTCCACAGAGCGAAGCAATTCACCCAGGGCCCTGACGGAAGGGATGTTCCACGGCGTAGCGCATGAAACCAAGGGCACTGCCACGATATACGAGCTCCCCGACGGCATGCGGGTGCTCCGCCTGACTGACTTCGAAACCTCGAACGGTCCCGACGTGCATGTCTTCCTGGGGGCAGCTCCGGACGCTAACGACAGCGAGACGGTTACAACAGCAGGCTACATAGAGCTCGGATCGCTGAAGGGAAACGTAGGCGACCAGAACTACGAGATACCCTCCAGCACGGATTTGAATAAATACCATTCGGTCACGATCTGGTGTAAACGCTTCGGGGTTAACTTCGGAACGGCTCCACTAGTTGCATCTAAATAACGGAGGCCACAAAAATGTCATATGACAATCATTACGATGTGATAATAATCGGAACAGGGGCAGGCGGCGGCACGCTTGCTTACACTCTCGCTCCCTCTGGCAGGAAAATACTCCTCCTCGAGCGCGGGGATTACGTTCCGCGGGAGAAAGATAATTGGGACACCCGTGCAGTAAACGTCCAGGGCAAATACCAGACAAAAGAGATCTGGCACGACAAGGACGGGAAATCCCTTCATCCTCATACGAACTACTACGTAGGCGGCAATACCAAATTCTACGGAGCGGCTCTCTTCCGGTTGAGGAAAGAGGACTTCGGTGAGCTTAAGCACAAGGACGGTATTTCTCCGGCGTGGCCCATCTCATACGAAGACCTAGAGCCTTACTACACTAAAGCGGAGCATCTCTATCAGGTACACGGTAAAAGAGGGGAAGACCCTACAGAGCCGCACGCGAACGCGCCCTACCCCCATCCTCCGGTATCCCACGAGCCAAGGATGCAGGAGCTTCACGACGACCTCGAAAAATGCGGACTCAAACCGTTCCACGTTCCCGTAGGCGTGAGACTCGATGAGAGTAACCCCCGGAAGAGCCCTTGCATAAGGTGCAGCACATGCGACGGCCACCCGTGCCTAATAAACGCCAAATCGGATGCGCAGGTGCTCTGTGTGGACCCGGCGCTCGAACACGACAACGTCACACTGCTTACGAATTCTTACGTATCGCGCCTCGAAACGAGCCCTTCCGGACGAGAGATAACGAGAGTTATAGTCGAGCGTAACGGGACCAGAGAGGAATATACAGCGGATGTAGTCGTCGTATCGTGCGGCGCTATCAATTCCGCTGCCCTTCTTCTCAGATCGGCAAACGACAAACACCCCCGCGGACTTGCCAACGGATCGGACGTTGTCGGAAGGCATTACATGGGACACGTCAATTCCATACTCATGGCGTTGTCCAAGAAACCAAACCCTACTATATTCCAGAAGTCGCTCGCCCTTAACGATTTCTATTTCGGCTCGAAAGAGTACGAATTCCCGATGGGGCACATATCTTTTGTCGGAAAGCTCGACGCAGTTACGCTCTCTGCCGGGGCTCCCGCCATCGTGCCGGGGATGACCCTCGATATCATGGCGAAACACTCTCTAGATTTCTGGCTGACTTCCGAGGACTTGCCCGACCCCGGGAACAGGGTTACGCTCGATTCGAGCGGGAACATAGTGCTGTCCTACACACTCAACAACCAGGAGTCACATAAGCACCTCATTTCGAAGCTCAAGAGCCTCATGAACTTGATCGGCTGCCATGAAGAGCACCTTATACCCAGAAATCTCTTCATCGGGCAGCAGATACCGCTCGCGGGCGTCGCGCACCAGAACGGGACAATACGTTTCGGTAAGGACCCGGCATCGTCCGCTCTGGATGTAAACTGCAAGGCGCACGAAGTTGATAACCTTTACATTGTGGACGCGAGCTTCTTTCCCTCCTGCGGCGCGGTTAATCCTGCGCTCACCATTATGGCGAATGCTCTCCGCGTGGGAGACCGCCTGCTGGAAAGAATGGGATAAGAACGCAAGGAATAATATATTATGAACGCTCTTAAGACGAAACACAGAACATGTCACCTTCTCTCCATGATTTTATTAATCCTTGCCCTCTGCGGAGGTTCAACCGCCTACGCTCAAGGTAAAGTGTCAGTACAGGCGGTGGATGCTGTGGGAATGACGGTATCCGACATAGACAGGTCGGTAGATTTCTACTCCAATGTTATCGGATTTAAAAAGATCTCCGACGTCGAGGTGCATGGAGATAAATATGAACACCTGGAAGGAGTTTTCGGCCTCAGGATGAGGGTCGTCCGGATGCAGCTCGGTGATGAATCCATTGAACTTACCGAGTATTTTACCCCGAATGGTAAGCCATTCCCGCAGGATACCAGAAGTAACGACCGCTGGTTCCAGCAC
>JBIOKC010000104.1:0-6939 GCA_044451425.1 Thermodesulfobacteriota bacterium | reverse complement strand
TCCCACAACCTTCGCTTCGTATTTATCCCCGTTTTCCAGTATGACGCTAATGTCGTCCGCTTTTTCCACAACATGATAGTTAGTGACTACGTAGCCGTCCGTACTGAATATAAAGCCTGATCCGAGCCCCTGGCGTTTGTACTCGTGCTGCGGAGCGCCTTCGAAAAACTTTCTGAAAAAGTCCTCGAAGGGATCGTTCTCACCGAAAGGAGACCTCGGCATGTTCTGCTGAAATTCCCTCGGCTTGACGACACTCGTCGTGCTTATGTTGACGACCGACGGCTTTAGCTTATCTACAAGGTCGGCAAAAGAGGGGAACTCGTGTGTCCTGATATCCTTTACGGGCTCGTTGGTCGCGCCTGTCTCGGTCTTCTCGGTCTTTGGCGGCGCAACTTGTTCCTGCTGCTTACTTTTAACCGTATTTTTATGCTCAACTTTAGTTTCCTCGGACTTTTCACAGCCTATAACAAGGCCGGCAAACAAAATCGGAATTATAAACAGTATTGCGAACGACCGCTTCATAAATACCTCCTAGGCTCTCTAAATCAATAGAAATAATATATCCAGCAAAAACCCATAGGCAAGCAAAAAGATTCGACCTTCCCGTACATCGCAGTTTAATGGGGGAAACCGACCCGCCGGAATTCGTGATTCTCAATATGTGCGGCACCCGCTGAAACCGCAATACTGACATTAGCGCCCGCGAGTTCTTGTAAAACCGGAATGACCCGGTGACCGTATATACAAGCGTAACTATATACGAGCTCGCTCGCGGCTTCAAATGCAGGGGTTGGAAACGATATTCTCCGACTGGCCTCAATCGCCGTTATACGCTTTAACATGGCCCGGGCTGATGGAAAAGATGGTAAGCACGTTGGTCGAACGAGTGGAGACGAAACCAATCATGGAGAATTCAGATAATAGGGAGACCGGCTTCGCGGATTCCGAGAGAGAGTGCTTTAGGGTGCCCTGCGGAACCCCGCGGGTTTCAGACGGCTACTGTTCGCTTACGGACGAGAAGCTGGCAAGCTTATATTCGAACAGCGGAGACGGTGAGGCATTTAACCGCATCGCAGCGAGATACGGAGATAAAATCTTAGGGCTCGCGTTGAAAATGATCAGGGACCATCACGACGCAGAAGACGTGAGACAGGAGGTGTTCGTATCGCTTCTCGAAAATATTGGAAGCTTCAAGGGAAATTCCAGGTTTTCTACATGGCTCTTTAAAATCATTTTGAATGCCTGCTTCATGAAGCTCAATAAAGAGAGGAGGAAGTCCCGCAGCGAGGTGTCCATCGATAGTTCCAACATTACAGCGTATGCAGCGAGTCTGCATAGCGAGAAAAGACCTGAGGAATTAGCCGATTACAGGGAAATTATGGAATTGATGGAAGGCGCCCTCAGCCGTGTAACCGAGAGAAATAGGACGGTATTCAAGCTCAGAGACTTCGAAGGTTTACCTAATAAGGAGGCAGGAGAAATAGTGGGCATGTCCGTATCCGCCGTTAAGTCGCAGATAGTGAGAACGAGGCTTTTCATGAGGGATTGGATCTCTACCCGTTTCCACTATAATGAGAACCGCAGAACGGGTGCGCCGGGCGATAATGAGCGTAAGATGCGGCAGGGAAAGGCTCGACTGCAATATATAACGACAGAAATAGTTAGCGAGTGATCATGATCGGTTATCCGTCCAGATACTACCGGAACACGGATAATATGGATTGCCGTGACCTGGATTAATGCCGTACCGCGGATTGGGAGCGATGATTGACAATATACCTGAATTAAATACAATGGTTATACAGCCGAATTCACCTTTAATTATGGATCAAAATTCATTCCGGAGCGCAGATCAGATATTGCTAGCTCGTATTACAGAAGGGGATAAATCCGCTTTCAAGGAAATCTATGTCCGTTTCTCCCAGGTCATCTTTAACCTCGCATTCAGGATGCTTAGGAGCAGGGAAGAAGCGGAAGAAGTAGTCCAGGAAATATTCCTTCAGTTATGGAACAAGGCGGATTCATACGACCCTGAAAGGGGAGCAGTTTCCACGTGGATAATCAATATAGCCAGAAGCAGAGCCATAGATAAGCTGAGGACTCTCGGGTTTAAAGGCCTGACAGTGGAATTGAACGAAGAGAGAGTAAACTCGAAATCTGATTTTACTCGTATAACAGAGGACAGAGAGGAAAGGAAAAAGATAATACAGCAAGCCCTTGAATCTCTGCCCGAAAACCAGAGAATAGCCATAGAAATGGTTTTCTTCGAGGGACTTACACATATAGAAGCAGCTGAAAAGCTGAACGAGCCGGTGGGTACGATTAAGACGCGGATCAGGCTCGGGGTATCGAAACTGAAGGAGAAGATATCACCTTATATCGGGGAATCGATGTAAATGACTCATAAAACTGAGTATGAAGACCAGATCGCGCTCTACTCACTCGGCCTCCTCCAGGGAGAGGAACTGAGGGAGATAGAGGAACATCTCGCTGAAGGGTGCGATATATGCAGGGGTTTACTTAAAGACAGCGATACTGTTTTTACGAGTTTGCCGCTCTGCCTCGAAGACACCCCCATCCCCAAGGATCTAGAGAAGAAGATATTCGAGGACCTTGTGGACAGGAAACCCCCCGGGGAGACGTCTCTACTATCTAACTTCTGGAAGAGTCTGAGTCCGGTCCGGCTCAACCTCGGCGCAGCCGTATCGCTTGCGCTCATAATTTTCCTCGTCATCTCCAACATATCCCTCAGGAACAAGCTCGAGTTCCAGGGGAAGAACCTGAGCGAGATCGAGGCAAAGCTCGTCAAAGAAAGGGAGATGATGGATTATGTCACGAATCCCAACGTGGACCTCGTAAGTCTCGGGAGCAAGATGCCGCATATGGACGCATCCGGGAAACTGCTTTGGAACAAGGACACGCACAAAGCGCTCTTTCTCGTGTCGAATATCCCTGCGCTTGAGAAAGGGAAAACATATCAGCTCTGGGTGATCGAGAATGGAAAACCTGTAAGCATGGGCGTATTCGATGTGGACAAAGCAGGGAAAAAAATGATGGAAATAAAATTGATGCCGGAGCCGGCCGAGTCCATGCAGTTCGCGGTGACACTCGAGCCCGAAGGCGGCATGCCTCGGCCCACGGGGAATATGTACCTCTACGGCTCACTTTAAAAAATCCGCCTAATAAATTAAACTCACTCTGTCAGAAGGGTTCATTCGAAGGGGAAATTTTTCCAGGAGGCAAGATATGCCCATAAGCAGCAAGGAGCTAACAGAACTCAATGACCGTATATCTCAGCACATGGATATCATAATGAGGTGCACGGTAGTAAATAAGAAATACGGCAGACTCCTCCTCGCCTCTCCCCCCAAATCCCAGTACCCATACATATACACGAGGGACTCCAGCTGTGCTGTGCATCTCTTCAGGCGTATAGCGGGGTCGGATTACGGCTATGATGCGGCCGAAGCGGCCTAGGGCATTATTAAGTCCATGGCCCATTTCATGAAAGACACGATATCCCCCGAAGGGGCGTGGGGGCAGCGCTCGAGTTTGGATGGAGAGAATAAAAGCATGTACAAGCAGGAGGACAACGTAGCGCATGGAATCTCCTTAATATGCAACTATCTGTTAACCGCGGTATATCTAAAACGCGACGTAGAAGACCTGGAGGGATTCCTTGCATACGTCGACAAAGCGCTCGGCTATAGCCGGAGAGTCCTCTACGAAGAGGAGCTAAATCTCTTCTACTCGACCACATCGATCCACGAATCGGCAATGGAGAGAGGTTATACATGCTGGGTGAACTTTTTTTTTCTTTACGCGTTCTCACTGGCGAACGAGGTCCCCAAAAGATCGACGAAAAAATATAATATCACCCGAGCATCTGAGCTTCAGGCAGCGCTTTTTATATTCGGTGAGCGAGCTCTTCATGTCGGGCAACAGGTAAGTGAGAAGAACAGATCATTCAGGGCAAATGGATATGAGGCACGACTTCACTCTCCTCAGTCCCTTTTATTACAGATTCTTGCATTATAAGGAGCAGATGGAGCAGAGCGTAAGGTTCATTGAGAAGCAGCTTTGGGACCCGGAGCTCGGGATGATGATGAGGTATTTCCCCTATTATCGGGACTTTTCGACGCACGTCCATGCCGGTAACGGCCCCTGGCTCCAGTACACGGCCGTGCTCGCTCAATATCACTATTGGAACGGCAATACGAAGCGCGGCGATGAAATACTGGGGATCATCGACAGGCATATGAGCGACAAGGGTGAGATACCAGAGCACCTCTCGACGCCGAGGAGGTTCGAAGAATTCATGGAGAGAGAGATTACCGGAATCGATTTTCAGAAGGAGTTCTACAAGGGCATTCTGCTCGACGACGTTGACTTCAATAAAATTCTGGAAGAAGCGAATAACATGCACCGCTAGTACGAGGAAACATCGAAAATACGCACATTCAGAAGCGACGGCGGATACATCCAGTTCGCAACTCCACTCATGTGGTCGCATGTGGAATACGCAAGGGCCCTGCTGGTGAGGGCGGGAGACTGGTGGAAGATCAACAAGGAAGAATGAAAACGCAAATATATAAGCTAATTAGAGTAAACGAATCCACTTAAGGCTCGCAAGCGTATTATATTGGTAATATCGGAAGGAGCCTGTTCTATATGATAATCGGTCGATGCCGCCGGAATTATACCCTAGCTATTTTTTCGAAAATGGCTTTGATACTTTCTACGCTTCTGGCTTTCGCAGCCGCTGCGCTTGCGTTCGACAATTCGAATAAACTTTACAAAAATGTGCTCTCGCTCTACGTGAAAGACGGCCTCGTCGATTACAGCCGTCTCAAATCGAATCCCGCAGACCTGAACAACTATCTCGATCAAACGACACACGTAACCAGGAAGGAATTCAATAGCTGGACTAGGGATGAACGACTCGCCTTCCTCATCAATCTTTATAATGCCCGCACTATCCGGCTGATAATCGAACAATACCCCGTTAAAGGTATCAAGGACATAGGCGGCGCGAAAGGGCCGTGGGAAGAGTCGATAGTCCCTCTCTTCGGCGAAATCATTACACTGAACGCGCTCGAAGGTATTATACGAAACAACTACAATGACCCCAGGGTACACTTTGCGCTCGTCTGCGCGGCAAAAGGGTGCCCTCCCCTGCTCGGCGAGCCGTACAGCGCCGAAAATTTAAATAACCAGTTAGAAACCCAAACGCAGAAATTCCTAAACGATTCGGCCGGGAACTCCATCGACGTAAAAACTAAAATCTTCAGGTTGTCCCCTATTTTCGACTGGTATGCGGAGGATTTTTCCAGCACTGCGGGGTCGGTCAGAAATTTCATAAAACCTTACTACTTAAATTATCCCGCAGAAGAATTTAAAATTGAATACACGTACTACGACTGGTCGTTAAACGATTCGTCGGCGGAAAGAAAATAAGCGCCTCAAGCGGCATTAAGATTCAGACGACAAAAAGACTATCGAAACATTAACAATTAAGCTCGGCCGGAGGTATTCACATGTTCGGATTTATCGGAAGATACACCAGATGGCTCCATACCCTATGGCCTGCGGGTATAGTCGAGAAACTGCCGGAAGTAAAAGACGACTATTCCACGAACGTCCCCGGACTATATATAGTAGGAGACCTCACGGGAATCCCACTACTTAAATTCTCTTCCGATTCCGGAGCCAAGGCTGTGATGAATATCCTGCGGGATGAGAATTTCAATCAGAGACGCCGAGAGCTCCGCGGACAGGACATACTCGATCTCGTCATCGTAGGAGCGGGAGTCTCGGGCATGGCCGCGGCCCTGGAAGCGAAAAAGAATGGACTCAGGTTCGAATTAATCGAAGCAACCGAACCTTTTTCGACAATCGTCAATTTCCCCAAAGGAAAGCACATTTACACGTACCCTACCGATATGACCCCCGCCGGGGACCTGCAATTCACAAAAGACGTAAAAGAGCCCCTCGTCGAAGAAATAAAGGAAGAGACGCTCGGGCGGGGCATAGAGCTGAAGATTCAAAGAGCGGAGAAAGTCGTCAACAGAGGTGATTACCTCGAGGTCATCATTCCCGACGGCAATAGCGTGAAAGCGCTCCGCGCTGTCGTCGGCATAGGACGCTCCGGAAATTTCAGGATGCTCGGCGTTCCCGGAGATGAAATGGACAAGGTCTTTAACAGGCTCCACGACCCGAAGGACTTCGAGGGGAAGAACGTCCTGGTAGTGGGCGGCGGAGACAGCGCGATTGAAACTTCTATAGCGATAGCACGGGCGGGCGGGAACGTGACGCACTCTTACAGGAACGAGGAATTCTCCCGCCCTAAACCCGAAAACGTGGAGAACATCAGAATGCTGATGGCCGACCCAATGGCCGACGTATCGGTCGAGACGCCATCTTCCGAACGCGTCACAACGAGCACGGGAGGGTTCATGCCCGGAGAGCATAAGCCGGGAAAGATAGAGCTCTTAATGAAGAGCCGCGTCAAGAATATCGGGGACAGCGAAGTCACCCTCATCGACCGTGACGGGAAAGAAATTACTATCCCGAATGACGCCGTGTTCACCATGATCGGCCGCGAAGCGCCGCTCGATTTCTTCAGGAGGAGCAGTGTAAAGATAAAAGGCGAAGTGGGAGCGAAGGGACTCTCGCTCATGATCCTCTTCCTTCTCTTCTGCGTATTCGTTTACAACTGGAAAGCTGGCGGCTCGCTCACAATGCTCTTCGAGGAAAATAAATGGTTCCCGTTCAACCTTCCTGCCTTCTTCGGCAGCCTCGGCGGCTCTTTTGCGGAGATGGCAAAGACACCCTCGACTCTTATAGGCACCATGGCCATAACGCTCGAAGAGCCGGGGTTTTACTATTCGCTGGCTTACTCAACACTTGTAATAATTTTCGGCATCCTGCGGATAAAAC
>JBIOKC010000103.1:0-6989 GCA_044451425.1 Thermodesulfobacteriota bacterium | reverse complement strand
GAGTAGTCCTACGCCGTATTCCTCTTCATCGCCCGAAGATATTTCATCCTCTCCATTTTTCATTTCATTGATAAGCTTCTGAACCAGAGGACGGAAGTCGAAAACTGTTGTGACCTGAGCGCCGGTATCGTTGTCGAACCTTGGTGTCTTTATGAGGAGCCCGAGCTCCTCGAGATCCTGAGTTATCCGCTTCACACTCCTTTCGTCAATTCCCGATCTGTAAGCGAGTGTGGAGTAGCTCGGGAAGGGAGATTCGGAGTCCCACTTATAAGACATAATGTCTATTATGAGCATTATGTGTTTTGGTTTTAGATCGAGTCTGGTTCTATATCTGAGGAGGATGTTTGGGACGCTCGTGAATCCCTCATCGAGTATTTCCCCCCATATCTGAACTATCTTTGTTTTGTCCTGCTTTTTGTCAGGCATATCCCCCCCTCGAACAACCCGAGATATTGTTCCGGCACAGGCATCAAAACGCTTGACAATTAAAAGCGAGAAAGGGTATCCTTAAATTGTTCCACCTTCCGGTTGCCGCCGTTGTTTTATGCGTACCGCTAAAACTTCGGCGGCTTTTTAATGCCCTGGTCAGCATATTATATGATTTTTGTCCGTTTAAATCAATTCGCGGACATGTTGCTTCCCCTACCCTTTTCATTTTGACCTGACCTTCTATAATTGATATGGGCGAAGAGTGATTCGAGGGTTCGCACGAGCTTGCTTTAGATATCAGATTTTTGATATTCCGGAGGGAAACATAAAACATATGAAAGTCATAGCCATAGCAAACCATAAAGGGGGAGTTGGAAAGACGACTACCGCGGTAAACCTGGCAGCGTGTCTTGTGGAAAAAGGGAAGGATGTTCTGGTGATCGACCTCGACCCGCAGGGGAATGCGACCTCTCACTTAGGGTTTAGCCCAAACGATTTCGAGAAGACAATCAACGACGTGCTTATAGACCCCGCGAACCGCATCGACATAAACTCGGTCATAGTCGAGCACGGGACCCCGGGATTATTTCTCATTCCGGCGAACCTCTCCATGAGCAGGGCGGACTTATCCATGTCGGCCCTGATAGAGAAAGACCATAGGTTAAGGAAATCGATGAAACGGCTTAAGAGGAACTACGATTTTGTTCTCATAGACTGCCCGCCCTCGCTGGCTACCCTCTCGGTGAACGCGTTCTTTGCAGCAGACGACGTGATTATTGTGGTGCAGACGCAGCCGATGGCGCTCGATGCCGTAAGCATGATTGACGAGACACTTTTCGAGGTATATTCCTCCCGTCCAGACTTCCCCATTGTCCCCTACGGTCTTCCGACGATGCACGACAAGCTGACCACGGTCAGCAGCACTATTCTCGAGGCCATAAGCCGGAAGTTTCATCCGAACGTTTTCTCCCCTATTCACTCCAATGTGAAGATCAGGGAGGCGAGCGGTTACGGTAAGCATATAATCGAGTATGACCCCCTGAGCGCTGGAGCTATGGATTACAGAAGACTGGCAAAGGAAGTAATAGCCATATATGAAAGAGAAAAAGAGGAAGAAAGAAGATATATCATCAGAAACTCCTAAGAAAAAAAAGCCTTTGGGAGGCGGCCGACTGTCGGACATGGTCGAGTCCATGCAGAAGCGTGGAAGCCCGCTCAATGCTCACAGGGTCGCTACGAGGTATTTCGACAGCTTTAGGAGGGAGAGGGAAATCCCGATGGAAGCCGCTGATGACAAGCCCGAGGAGGATATATTCACAGCGGCAGATAGTGATGCGGATACCACAATAACTACCGCGGTAGATAGTGCGGTAAAGAGAAGAGAAAAAAAAAGGCCCTCCCCTGGCGGGCACGGTGCGAAATCTGCTGGTTTAGAAGACCTGGATGACAGCTTTACCCCTTCTGAATCCAGGGTTTACGGGGCTATGTATAACAGGGGTATAGAGAAAAAGACCCCTACCCTGCGGATTGGCCTTAAGGAGCTCAGAGAGATGACGGGTTTGTCGGACAAAACGGTCAGGGTCGCAGTACATTCACTCGAGAAGAAACTGGCACTGAGAGTCGTTGAATCCTCGCTCGGTGTGTACGGGAGGAAGTTCAGAGTTTTAAGCCCCGAAGAGGTCCTCGAAGAGCGACTCAAGATGGGAATAGAGATAGATACGACGACAAAAAAAATGGTTTCAGGCGGCATCCCGGTAAGTACTACGGTAACTACCGGAGTGTATAACGCATTAACTAATGCGGTACCTACCGCGGTAAATACAGCGGTAGTAATAAATAGGGCAGTTTCGGAGGGCAAGGCCAGAGTAGCCGCGTCTCTTTATGAGCAATATACGGGAAATAAATGGGACGACGAAGACGCCGAGTATTGGGGGAAAATAAAGCATTTGGACTTAGTGATAATTGAGACCGCTCTAATACTGGCCGTTTTGAACGGGGAGGGGGGGGTAAGCGAGTTTTCGGATCTGGACAGGGTGCTTGGAGATCTGAGCACAGAGCCGCAGGAAGGGTACCTTGAGCACCTGAGAGAAGTATGGAATGGCATTAACGAGAGAGGCGCAGGGGGGGGCAGGTAAATATCTCTCCAAGACAAAGGCATGCGGATATTAAAAACAGCGGCAGTCATGTTGGTCGTGCTTATTGTTGCGGTAGCCGCAGTCGGGCTCTTTCTTTCCACTAAATACGCTGTTGAGCGTTCGGTGATTATTGACGCGACGCACGAGAAGATACACGGATATGTAGGGAACCTGAGGAAGTGGGGCGAATGGGCGCCGTGGAAGGGGGAGGATCCGAGTATTGTGGTCATGCTCGGCGAGAAGGCGTCCGGAGTGGGAGCGAGCCAGTACCTGGACAGGGGATAGCGGGACCGGCGCGCTTACTATAACGCAATCCTCGCCGGAGAACGGCATCGAGTATGACCTCCTATTCGACGGGGGCAGGTATGAATGCAAGAGTTCTATGAAGTACAGCCGGCTGCACGACGGGGATACTAGGGTTACGTGGAAGATGTCGGGGGGATATGGGTAGGTCCCTGACCGCCGGATATTTTGCTATTTTAATGAGCTCGATGGTTGGAAGCATGTTCGAGCGGGCCTCTCAAACTTGAAAAACAGTGTAGAGTGGGGGAGTTAGGCCATTTCGTCCTGCGGCAATGGAAGGGTATTGCACTCCTGGTGCCGGGGAAAAGATGAAAGATTAGACCCTGAAACGAGTTCAGGGTGACACAAAATTAAGACACCTCCAATTTAAATTTGATTGAGTGTTTTATTTTTGCTTGCCCCCTGTTTGATTAAGAGACATTTTTCTTTAACCTTAATGAGTTATGGGTATCAGCGGCGTTAAGCTCAAGTCCGTCCCCGCGTCCCCCGGAGTCTATCTTCTCAAGGACAAAAAGGGCAGGTCTCTCTATATAGGGAAGGCGAAGAACCTGAGGAGCCGCGTGCTCTCATACCTCCATGAGGGCGGGGACATTCAGAGGCCGCACATAGCCTACCTGATGAAGGAAGTCGAGGACCTCGACTACTTCGTCACACGTAACGAGCGCGAAGCCCTGATACTCGAGAACTCCCTCATAAAACAAAAAAAGCCCTGGTACAACATAAGGCTCAGAGACGATAAGAACTACCTCTCGCTGAGGCTTGACCCGAACGAGAGGTTTCCGAGGCTCACGCTGACAAGGAGGGTGTTGAAGGATGGGGCCCTTTACTACGGGCCTTTCGCGTCCGCAGATGCTCTTAAGAAGGCGAAGAGGCTTATACACAAAGTGTTCCCGCTCCGAGACTGCACGGACGAGAAATTCAGGCGGCACTCCGCGCGCCCCTGTCTCAACTACTATATGGGCATGTGTCTCGGACCGTGCGCAGGAAAGATCGGGGAGGAGGGTTACCGAGATGTGGTCGGTCAGGCAAAGATGTTTCTCAGGGGGGAGAAGAGCCGTATCATCGAATTGCTTAAGAACAATATGGAAAAGGCTTCCGAGGAAACTAGGTATGAAGACGCCGCTCACTACAGAGACCAGATAAGGCTCCTCGAAAAGAATCTGGATGAACAGATGTTTATCACGCCCGATACAAAGGATAGGGACATAGTAGGTTTCCACAGGGAGGGACAGGACATCGAGTTCTCGGTGCTTTTTTCCAGGGGCGGGAGCCTCGTGGACAAGGCGGAGTATTCGTTTAAAAACGCGGCGGGGACGGACGAGGAGCTCCTCGGGGAGTTTCTGTCGCAGTTCTACGGCGGGAGCAGGTTTATTCCGAACGAGATAGTTATCCCGGCCAAGATAGAGGGATTGGAGGCCTATTCCGAGTGGCTTTCCGAGAAGAGAGGGCGCAAGGTTGCTCTCAGCGTAGCGGAGCGGGGTGCTAAGGCTGCCCAGACCGAGCTTGCGAACAGGAACGCCCTCGAGAGCTTTCAGAGGAAGCACGCACGTGAGCTTGGCGAGCTCGACCTCTTAGAGAGGCTCAAGTCTTCTCTTCGTCTCGGCAGGCTGCCCGCAGCCATAGAATGTTTCGATATTTCCAATATTCAGGGAGAGTTGGCTGTGGCGTCGCTCGTGAGATTCGAGAACGGCAAGCCCGCCAGGGAGAGGTACAGGACTTACAGGATAAAGACGGTCGAGGGCCCGAATGACTACGCCATGATGTATGAAGTGCTGTCGAGAAGGCTCACGAGGGCGGAGGAAGAGGGATGGGAACCCCCGGACCTGGTGCTGATAGACGGGGGGAAGGGGCAGCTCAATATAGCGTACAGGGTGTTGAGCGAGATAGGGCGTCTTGGCAATGTCGATCTGGCCTCGATAGCAAAGGGCAGGTACGAGAGAGAAAGCGACAAGATCTATATTTACGGCAGAAAAAACCCCATTGTCTTTTCAAGAAACTCGCGGGTCCTGTTCTTGCTTATGAGGATACGGGACGAAGCCCACAGGTTCGCAATAACGTATCACAAGAAGCTCCGGGGGAAGAGGGCGCTTAGATCCGAGCTCGATGATGTGCCGGGCATCGGAGTTAAGCGCAAGAAGGAGCTTATCCGGCGGTTCGGGAGCTTATCCGGCATAAGGGACGCATCGATTGATGAGATTACGGCTGTTCCAGGATTAAACCGGAAGATAGCCGAGGAGCTGAAGGAACGTCTTTTTCGGTGAGAATCGGGGAAATTCGAAATCGTTCAAAAAATCGGGGAAAGCGTCCCTAAAGCACCCGCTCATTCGTCGTATTGGAGAACGGTCGGTACGTTGCGTGATGTTTGGTACACTATGGGGCTAATTCAAATTTAGCATAAGGAGCTGTAATTATGTCAAAAGTAAAACCTGTACCCGAGGGAATGAATACGGTAACGCCGCATCTGGTATGCAAGGGGGCGGCTCAGGCTATTGAGTTTTATAAAGAGGCTTTCGGCGCGGAGGAGCGGGGCAGGCTGAGCACGCCTGACGGGAAGAATGTACTGCACGCGGCGCTCCGTATAGGGGATTCGGTAATAATGCTTGCCGATGAGTTCCTGGACTGGGGCTCGGTGGGGCCAGAAACGCTTAAAGGGACGCCGGTAGTTATTCATCTTTATGTCGAGGACGCGGATTCGGTCTTCGATCAGGCGGTTAAAGCGGGGGCGACGGTTACAATGCCGCTCGAGGATATGTTCTGGGGGGATAGATACGGAAAGCTGCGCGATCCATTCGGGCACAGCCGGTCGATCGCGACCCATAAAAGGGATGTGTGAGCCTAGAGGAAATGGAGCAGGCTGTCAAGGCTATGCGCGGCCCGAAATAGCTCATTTTATGTGCTATTACGGATTTTCTTTTGAGCTTCCGAGATATGTTATCTCGAGCTCGCGGAGCCGTTTTATCTGATCTCTCTTTTGCGCCGCCGTCTCGTACTCGAGCCTTTTTGCGGCTTCTTTCATTTCTCTGTCGAGGGCGCTTATGGTCTTTGAAATCTTCTCAGGCGGGACGTCGAGCTCCTCGACCGTTTTCTCAAGCGGGACCGTGTAGTAATCGGCTTCGTATATCGTGGAGAGTATATCGTTTACGGATTTTTTTATGCTCGTTGGCGTAATACCATGTTCTTTATTGTATTTTTCCTGAATATGCCTTCTTCTGTTAGTCTCCGAAATGGCTCTTGACATCGAAGCTGTGACCCTGTCGGCGTAGAGTATTACCTTACCGTTCACATTCCTCGACGCCCTGCCAAATATCTGTATGAGGGAGGTCTCCGAGCGGAGGTATCCTTCCTTATCCGCATCCAGCACTGCGACGAGTGACACTTCCGGTATGTCGAGCCCCTCCCGTAGCAGGTTGATTCCCACGAGGACATCGAATTTCCCGAGCCTGAGATCCCTTATGATGGCTATTCTTTCTAGCGTGTCTATATCCGAATGGAGGTAGCGCACTCTTATGCCGAGCTCCCTGTAGTACTCGGTCAGGTCTTCGGCCATCCTCTTCGTGAGCGTCGTGACAAGGGCCCTCTCGTTTGAGGCTGCTCTTTTCCTAATCTCCTCAAGGAGGTCGTCCACCTGCCTATCTGCGGATTTGATTTCCACTTCCGGGTCGGCGAGCCCTGTCGGCCGTATAATCTGCTCCACTATGACCCCTCTCGTTTTTTCTATCTCGTAGGGGCTGGGGGTCGCGGAGACGTATATGACCTGATTTACTCTTTTTTCGAACTCGGCGAAGTTGAGCGGCCTGTTGTCGAGCGCGGACGGGAGCCTGAACCCGTGCTCTACCAGGCTCGATTTCCTGCTCCTGTCCCCTTCGTACATTCCGCGGAGCTGTGGGATCATCTGGTGGCTCTCGTCTATTACGAGGAGAAAGTCCCCGGGGAAGTAGTCGAGTAGCGTCCACGGGGGCTGACCGAGGAGCCTTCCGGATAAGTGCCTCGAATAGTTCTCGATACCGGAGCAGAAGCCCATGTTCGCAAGGAGCTCGAGGTCGAATTTCGTTTTTTCCTCGAGTCTCTGCTTTTCGAGCGTCATTCCTCTTTCGCTTAGGTATCCGAGCCTCTCTTCGAGTT
>JBIOKC010000102.1:0-6993 GCA_044451425.1 Thermodesulfobacteriota bacterium | reverse complement strand
TGTACAATTACCGCGGGGTTTCCAAATATCACTTTCCTATGTATCTTAAGGAAGTGGAGTATAGATTTAATCACAGAAAAGAAAATCTCTTTAAATTGTTTCTACATATCTATTTTGGTTACGTTTCCCACTAATTACCTTGTACTATGGCCTTCGGGAAGCCGAATTCTGAAGGGGCTCGGTATCTACCGTAAACTGCTCGATGCGGGGCTTCCGTTATCCACATATAACGTCTGGAACGAAAAAGGGGAGATGCTTCATTCGTATTCGGTTCGAGCCGTAACCGATAAATACGGTCCGATGATAAGCATATACAGACCCGATTTGATAAATGTCCTGAGGGAGGCTGTCGATTCGGACACTATACGCATGAATACCACGGTCGATAAGATTCATCAGACCGGAGACGAGGTGCATGTTACATTCAGCGACGGAAAAGAAGAAGCTTTCGACCTTGTTGTAGGATGTGACGGTGTTCATTCCGAGACCCGTAATATGGTTTTCGGTGATGTTCCAGCAACTTACAGCGGCATGAGGGGTGGAGCTTCTGGGTCAAGTCCAGCCTCCTGAAAAAAACTCATATAACCGAGGATTGGGGTACCGGAAAGTTTTTAGGTATCTGGCCGACGAGGGGCAGTCTGTCCGTATTTATGAGCATCAGGAGCCCGAAGTGCGTTCCGGACCCGGTTGAGCAAAGAGTGAGCCGGATAGAAGAACATTTCAAGGATTTTGGCGGGATCGTACCCGACATATTGGCGGAACTCGACGATCCGAGTCGGATATTACATGATGATTATCACGACCTGAGAATGGACAGGTGGTATATGGGCCGGGTCGTTCTCGTGGGGGACTCAGCGCATGCCGTCTTGCCCACCGCGGGCGGTGGGGTCTCGATGGCTATCGAGTCTGCAGTCGTCCTGGCGGATGAGCTCTCGAGGACGGACTCCAAATATTTCTCACAGGCCCTCGAAGTATATGAATCCAAAAGGCGTCAGCGTGTTAACAAGATTCAGGATCAGTCTCGAATGATGTGAAAGGTCGCTTTTGCCGACAGCCGTTTCCCTTCTCAAGTCAGGAATTTCGTCATGCGTTTTTACTCGAACAGGCTGCACGTAAAATACTGGGACACAATGCTGAAATAGCCGATATAATTTAACTTAACTATATACCCGCATTCGGTTTTTTGCCGTCACCTCCTATAATTCTGTGTACACGAAAACAAATCATCAGTTATAATTTCAGTTGAATTTTACACAAACCGAATGTTTTACATTTAATAATTATATATCCTGGGGGTATAGATGTGAAAAGCTCATTTAACCAAACAAAGAATAAGATGTTGAATTCTGAGGCAGTTAAAAGCATGGCAAGATTATCTGTACTAGCCGTGTTAATTTTCCTTGTAGTAGGGATGCCTTATCAGACGGCTCAGGCCCAACAGTACGGCTACAACTCTCTTGCTCCACTCGTGAAAAAATTGACCCCGTCTGTAGTAAATATAAGCACTACGAACGTTTCCAAAGAAAGGAATTTCTCGTCTGAATCCCCGTTCCAGGGTAGACAAAACGACCCTTTCAACGATTTCTTCGATAAGTTTTTCGGAGATGCGCCACAGAGGGAATTTAAGGGTAGAGGTCTCGGATCGGGGTTTATATTCAGCGATGACGGTTACATCATTACCAACAACCATGTCGTTGAAAAGGCTACCGATATAAAAGTTATACTTGAAGATGGAGAAGTCTATCACGCTGAGGTTGTAGGTACCGATCCCAAGACCGATCTGGCCCTACTTAAAATAGAACCGAAGAAAAAATTGCAGGCCATAAAGTTTGGCGATTCGGGCAGAGTTGAGATAGGCGACTGGGTACTCGCCATCGGAAATCCGTTCGGACTTGGAAATACTGTTACTGCTGGCATAATAAGCGCAAAGGGAAGGTCACTGGGGCTCGGTTCGTATGACGACTTTATTCAGACGGATGCCGCGATAAACCCGGGAAACAGTGGCGGCCCGCTATTCAATTTCAGCGGTGAGGTCATCGGTGTGAATACAGCTATCATAGCCGGCGGGCAGGGTATTGGGTTTGCCATACCTATCAATATGGCAAAGAATGTAGTCGCTCAGCTCCGTAACAAAGGTAAGGTGGTTCGCGGATGGATCGGGGTTTATGTACAGCAGGTTACTCCTGAGATTGCCGAAAGCATTCACCTGCAGAAGCCGGAAGGAGCTCTTGTGGCTGACGTCACTCCCGGGGGACCGGCTGAGAAAGCTGGGATTCAGAGGGGAGATGTCATCGTCGAGTTGAACGGCAATCCTATAGAGGATATGCAGCAGCTGCCAAGGTCCATTGCATCATTTGCTCCTGGAACCAGCACTCAGATAAAAGTTATAAGAAACGGCGCGACGAGGACATTCAATATAAAACTCCAGGAGCTTCCGGATGAAGTTGCTCAAACCTCTAGAAGTATGCCCGGTAAGGCTGTCGAACAGGGGCTAGGGCTGGTCGTTCAGGAAATCTCGCCGCAGGTTCAAAAGATGTTCAATACGGATTTGAAGGAAGGCGTTATTGTCACCGGCGTTGAGCAGGGTAGTACGGCCGAGAACGCGGGATTAGAGTCCGGTGACGTCATACTCGAGATAAACAAGAATAAAATTACGAACCTGGGCAACTACAAAAAGGCTATGGATTCGGTACACGAAGGGCAAAATGTCCTTTTCCTCATACAGCGCGGAACGAATACTATATACGTCGCTCTGAAATTCGAAGGTGCTGATGGGAAAGGTTGAAGACCGGCTGAGCGAGCTTGGCATCCGTATACGCGATGTCCCCACCCCTCTGGGGTCTTATAAGCCTGCTTCTATAACAGGAAATCTGATTTTTGTTTCGGGTCAGCTTCCTTTATCCGAAGGGCGGCTTTTATTCGAGGGTAAAGTCGGATCCGATGTATCTGTTGAAGAGGGCGCACAGGCGGCAAAGGCGTGTTCCTTAAATGCTCTCGCAGTTATGGGTAAGGAATTGGGTGGTCTCGACAGGGTAAGACGGATTGTAAAGGTGACGGGCTATGTTGCGAGCGCGCCGGGCTTCCATAAACAGGCGAATGTCGTAAACGGCGCCTCGGACTTATTCTATCAAATCTTCGGAGAAGCCGGACGCCATGCGCGTGCCGCAGTCGGAGTGGCCGAGCTTCCCATGAACGCGCCCGTGGAAGTTGAGCTTATAGCCGAAATTTCACCCGAAAGTTGAGACTGCATTCTTTCAGTAGGGTATTTCCCCGATGAACCGAAGTCTGGAAGTATATATATATACCGACTACCCGTCCGAATCACTAAACACTGAAGTAATAATAGATGGCCTGGAGAGGCTCGGCATTAGGGCTCATTGCCGGGGCAATCTCTTTCAATTTCTGGATTATGGTGACGATCAACTGCGGCGAATAGCGGGGCTCCTGGCCGCATCTAAAATCACAAATATAGAAGCCTCTCTCGAAGAGATTCGAAAGCCTTATCCGGAGGAGCCGCATTCGGAATTGAGGAAAATCAAAGGGCTCGAGAGTGTAAGGGGCGAATTCTACGACGGCTTCTGGATTCAGAGGGTTTTATATACCTCGCTTGCGGGAAAGCTATCCGGAGAGATGGGCGCGGGCTTCCTTCACATGATTTTTACCGGGCGTCTCATAGGCACATTCGATATAAGGCGGTACCATGCGAGGGTGGTGCTCGCCGGAAATCCTTCGCTCATTTCTACTTCCGGGCTGGTAGAGGGCCCGGCAAGGCCGAAGGAGTATTATTTTATTAAAGGCGGACTGGCACTGAGTGGGAGAGAAATGACGGGACTCGACCTCATGTATAAAGGGAAGATTGTAGAGTACGACGACCCGAGGACTTCTTCCGTTCTATGCTCATATGCCCTTCAGGCCGTCAATTACGAAGTCACCGGAAACGAATTCTGCCGTGACCCGGACTGCTGTTTATATAACTCCCATTGGCAGGAAGAAGTCCTGAAGACTCAGTATGAAGGGAAGCTTTGCGGTAAGTGTATTAAGGCATTTGCGGAAATTGAAGTATGAAAAAAATGAGGGGGGGGGGAAGAATTTTCTTTCCCCCCGGTCTCTTTATTCTGATTTAAGCTCGTGCCTGTTCCTGCTTCTCAAGTATGTCGATTGCGACCCGCGCGGCTTTCTTCCCGGAAAGGAGCATACCTCCGAACGTGGGTCCCATTCTCGGGAGACCAAATACGGAATTTACAGCCATTCCGCATGCGATAAGTCCCGGATGAACTTCCCCGGTATATTCGACGAGAGCGTCTTCGGACTTCTCCACCCACATCGAGCCGTGCCCCGGGAGCTTTTTGTAAAGCCCCTGCTGAGACAGTCTCGAAACGCAGTATGCGTCGTGCCCGGTCGCGTCTATTACGAGCTTGGATTCGATTGCTATGGGGTCGAGGCAGGTGATTTCCTTGGGCATGTTCGCTATCGGGGTCCAGTTTATGACGATTCCTGCCACCCTGCCGTTTTCCCTGAACACGAGGTCATCGAACATTGTCATATTGCGTACCTTCGCGCCCGCTTCGCACGTCATTGCTATCAGCTTCGAGCATGCGTAAGGTCCGTCCGCGACATAGAGCCCCCTCTCGACCTCTTCGTACGGCACCTCGATCTCATCAAGGACTTCATTTCCGGGCTCTCTGACTGTGACCTTATTCATCAGGTAGCCGCCGATCCAAAACCCTCCGCCGAGATAATTCATTCTCTCGACCAGCAGGACTTTATATTTCTGCTTCGCTATATCCTTGGCCGCCACCAAGCCGCTCGGACCAGCGCCCACGACAATCACGTCGCTTGTAATGTATTCGTTGAATTCTTTCGCAAATCCCTCGACGATAGCCCTAGTGACCTCTTTTTCACCGACAGGCGCGAACTTGGTTTGAAATTCAGCCATAAAATGTGTACCTCCGTATTATTGCAGTGGCTCTTAAGACCTGTTTACTCTATCACAGAATCGGGGAGCGTCAATAGAAAGTAGTATACATTATCCGGGTCAGGAAACGCAGCCTCGATAGGGAGTTCTGTGGCGATTGCCGGAATAATAGGTTATCTTATCATTTGTGTTTTTGGGGGGACTATAGTTAGAATTTTATTGGAGGTTAATTGAATGCGAGTGCATTTCAAAGTTATATACATCTTGGTGTTCACGGCCATTTTCTCGAGTATCGGTTTGGTGAAAATCGCGTACTCGGGTCTCATAATGGAGCAGGTGGATTATCAGCAGGGATCGTCGGATAAACAGAAAGTGACTATTTATGTTCAGGGTAATAAGTTTAAGCAGGTCGAGAACGGCGGACCGTATTCTCCTGCGGTCATATTTGATCTGAACTCCGGAAATATAATGTTTGTAAACGAGGAAAAGAAACTTTATATAATTCTCAACAGGGATGAGTATCTGAAATATATCGAGTCTGTAATGTCGGAAAATAAAAGCAATCAGGAAGTCGGCAAGAAAGTAAGTCTAAAAAAGACGGACGGCACTGTTAGCATAGCTGGTTATAACTCCAAAAAGTACGAGATTTACGAAAACGGCAAGCTCCAGTCAGAATACTGGGTGAGCAAGGAGCCGGGGTTTGCCGACGAGCTCGATCTGGACAAAATGTCTAAGCTCATGAACGATGTAAAGAGGATAAGTCAGAATATCGGCGGGTCGGCCTCTATATCCGACGACGAATATAAGATATTTCAGGATATATACAAGGACGGATATCCTATGAAAACCGTTTACCATTCTCCTGACAACAAGACGGTTTTTGTCGAAGAGATAGTTAGCGTGAAAAAACAGGTTATCCCCCCGGGCGAATTCGAGCCACCGGCGGGATATGAAAAAATTACTTACCAGGATATCTTAAAGCAGCAGTGAGAAGACGCGGCATGCGTCTCTAGACGCTGCCATAAACTGCATATGTATCGAATTAATATTGTTCCCGATGAAAACTGACTATTGACCCTCTTCCACGACGTCCACTTTGATGACAGCGCTCACATCGTGGTAAATCTTTACGGTAACTTCGTGTGATCCGAGTGTCTTTATGGGGGTTTCGAGGTCAATCTGCTTTTTAGAGACTTCATATCCGAGTTCGCTCAGCGCGTCTGAAATGCTTTGGGTAGTGACCGAACCGAATATCTTTTCCTCTTCGCCTACCTTCACCGGAATTTTAATTTCAATACCGTTCAGTTTTGACGCAGCTTTTTTAGCGTCCTCTTTCAACTTATCTTCCTTTTTTCTTATAGCTACGCTTTTCTGCTCCCAGATTTTGATATTGCCCGGGGTTGCCGTTATAGCGAGCTTTTTGGGAATAAGGAAGTTTCTGGCAAGCCCGTCCTTAACCTCCTTTATCTCTCCCTGCTTCCCGATCGTCTCGACGTCCGAAGTAAATATCACTTTCATAGTTCTAGACCTCCAAACTTTCCGATAAAACAGCAATGACCAATAAGTGAAACCGCTTTCTCCTTAATTAATGGAGAACTGTAAAGGGCAGCAGAGCCATAAACCGCGCTCTTTTTATTGCGGAAGCCAGCTCTCTCTGGCAGCCCGCGCACAACCCGGAGTTCCTTCTCGGTACTATTTTCTTCCTGTCCGTTATATATCTGGACAGGAGATCGACATTCTTATAGTCCATTTCTATCGATTCGGTGCAGAACCGGCATACCTTCTTTTTTGCAAAATATTTTTTATCTCGAGGTGATTCCATTAGTTCTCTCCTTCGGTCTGAACTGGGGTTTCGGCAGGCTCATTCTGGTTTTTGCTTTCCTGCGCAGCGGGTTTCTCTCTTTTTGCGGTGTTTTCGCTGATTGTTACAGTCATGAATCTGAGAACATCACTATTGTAAAATCTCAGATGTTTTTCGAGCTCGGCCACCACGCCTGGAAGCGCCTTGAATATCATTATGTAATAAACACCTCTCGTGTAATTCTTAATCTCATAGGCGAGTTCCCTTTGAGCCCATT
>JBIOKC010000101.1:0-7017 GCA_044451425.1 Thermodesulfobacteriota bacterium | reverse complement strand
CTGCCCATAACTTCCTGGCCGAGGGCGCGACTTTTA
The DNA here is from genome assembly GCA_044451425.1 of Thermodesulfobacteriota bacterium. Classification (GTDB taxonomy): domain Bacteria; phylum Desulfobacterota_D; class UBA1144; order Nemesobacterales; family UBA2774; genus 2-12-FULL-53-21. The sequence continues at coordinate 6,981 of JBIOKC010000101.1, read as the reverse complement.
ACCGATTCGACGAATTCCCTTACCACTTTGAAGTTGACGTCCGCTTCTAGGAGGCTCAGTCGGACTTCCCTGAGCGCATCCTCAATATTGCTTTCGCTCAGCTTTCCGTAACCCTTTACTCTTTTTAAGGTGGTGTTTAATTTCTCGGATATTCCTTCAAACATAGCTGCTCAGAGACAAAGATTCCCCATTTGAAATGCAAATCATTATTATTATCACATTTGGGTATTGTTGTCAATTTCGTTTTGAGCGGAGCTTTTCCGGTCTCTTCGATTTTTTTGAAGGCTCCAAAGCGGGTTACGAAGGTGGGTAGAGGAGGCCGCGACAAATTAGACGATAGTTTAATTAGTCAAATATTCTTAACGGTATTGTTCTCTAAATACGAGGACATCGCAGGAATTCTTCATTCTTTGGCCAGGCGACAGACAGTCCTGCCACCGTCGCTCCCTCCGTCTTCACCGTCCGCCCCCTGCCAGTTGATGAACCGCATGATGAAATGAAGGCCGGAATGAGAAAAATATGGGAAATAAACTGTACCGGCCAGCACACATCCCCACTACGCCTTTAAGCAATGAAGACTTTAAATACTAACCGCCCATGCCAACCTAGGACAGAGACCCTCCGGGTTTGAGAGCTATTATCTCCATCCCCTTGATATCCCGCGTTAGCTGCTTTAATTCCGCCGGTGTGCCGGTAAGTGCAGGGAACGTTCCGTAGTGCATAGGTATGACGTATTTTGCCGCGAGAAACCTGCATGCGTGAGCGGCTTCGACAGGCGACATAACAAAGAGGTCTCCTATGGGTATCATTACAAGCTCGGGCTTGTAAATCTCGGAGATTAATTTCATATCACTGAAGACAGCCGTATCCCCTGCATGGTATAGCCTGAAGCCGTTTTCAAGCTCAATTACGTATCCAACGGCTTCGCCGCCGTAGACTATCGAGCCGTCCTCTTCCTGTATCCCGCAACTGTGATCTGCATGAACCATCGAGAACTTGATACCGTCGACTTCCTGTGAGCCTCCTTTATTCATCGGCATAATATTTTTTAAGCCCCGTGAATTAAGCCAAACGCATATCTCGTATATACCCACTACCCTCGGCTGATGTCGCTTTCCTATGGATACGGCATCGCCTATATGGTCGAAGTGGCCGTGGGTAACGGCCATGATGTCGAGCGTGCTGATATCCTTCATCCCGTCCGGGCAGGCAGGATTATTCTGGACCCAGGGGTCTATGAGGACAGTTTTTCCACCCGGGGTTTTGAGCATGAAGGTTGCATGCCCCAGATATGTGAGATCAAAGTCCTTGTTCAACTTTCCCATATGTTCCTCCGATTGTGCAGATATTGTTACAATCCTAACCGATTCCGGGCTCCGATTGCAAACGAGCCGGAGAGCCTGCGGTTAAAAGATGTTAAAATAGAGCATATTGAATTACGAGGTTCTGGAGCATACAGCCGACGTCAGAATAAGGGTCTACGGGGAGACACTCGTGGATTTACTCAGGAACTCCGCCCTCGCTATGATGTCCCTTATGGCCGGGACAGAAGCCGTAGAACCCCTCGCGGAAGTTGAATTCGAAATCGAGGGGGAGACGATGGAAGAAATACTCGTAAAAATGCTCGGAGAGATTCTTTATGCCCATGAAGTCCGTGAGATGGTATTCAGCGATGTCGCTCTTGATTTGATAGGGGGGAAGAAGCTCAAGGGAAGGCTCATGGGGGAGAAATTTGACCCGGAAAAACATGAGCTCGAGCTCGATATAAAGGCCGCCACCTACCACAATTTGAAAATACAAAAAGTGAATGATAGATTTATGGCCGAAATAGTGTTCGATATATGAAATAAATTTCCCTTCTATAGTAGCAAGTTACATATATTCTTTCGCTGTTGTGAAGATTGAGAGGCGGAAGCGGGATACTCAGAGGGAGATATCGGCGAGAGAATCAATGGACTTGAGCGGCGATTTCCGGGGCTCATTCCCTATAGCGATGAAAGTTTATTTGTTGATACGAACACATTAACCATTAACAATCAGCAGTAAGGATCGGAAAGTTATGCTCGACCCCAAGTTTGTCGAAGAAAATCTCGAAAAAGTTACGGCCAGGATGAAAGAGCGGGGATTCCCTTTCGACCCTGATAAATTCAGGGTGCTCGATCAGGAAAGACGGGATATCATAAAGATATCGGAAGGGCTTGAACACGAGAGAAATATGGGGTCGAAAAGGGTGGGGTAGCTCAAGAGGGTGGGAAAGAATGATGAGGCTGACAAGCTCCAGGCCGAGCTTAAGGTGTTGTCCGATAAGATCAAGGATCTCGGAAGCGAAAGGTCAATGGCCGACGATCGACTCAGAGAATACCTTTTGGGAATACCGAACATTCCTCACGAATCCGTTCCCCCAGGCAGGAGCTCGGCGGATAACGTGGAGATAAGAAGATGGGGTGAGCCACGGGTGTTCGATTTTGAGCCCCGGGACCATGTCGAGCTCGGGAAGAGTCTCGATATAATTGATCTCGACAGGGCGGCCAAGATAACAGGGGCGAGATTCGCGCTATATAAGGGTTTCGGGGCGAGGCTCGAAAGGGCGCTTATTAATTTCATGCTGGATGTACATACAAAAGAGCACGGTTACAGGGAAGTGCTCCCGCCGTTTATGGCAAATAGCGCAAGCTTTACAGGGACCGGAAACCTGCCGAAGTTCGCCGAGGATTTATTCAAAGTGGAGGGGACCGATTATTACCTGATACCCACTGCCGAAGTGCCTGTGACTAATATTCACAGGGACGAGATACTGAGCGGGGGAAATCTCCCGATAAAGTACGTAGCCTATACGCCCTGCTTCAGGAGCGAGGCAGGTTCATACGGAAAGGATGTCCGGGGGATAATGAGACAGCACCAGTTCAATAAAGTCGAGCTCGTGAAGTTCGCCGAGCCCGGAAGCTCTTACGAAGAGCTCGAATCCCTTACGGAGAATGCGGCCCGTATACTAGAGCTCCTGGAGCTCCCTTACCGTGTCGTAGTTCTCTCCACCGGAGATATCGGATTCTCATCGGCAAAGACTTATGACATCGAGGTTTGGATTCCGACCGAGAAGACGTACAGGGAAATATCGTCCTGCAGCAACTTCGAGGATTTTCAGGCGAGGAGGGCGTCCATCAGATACCGCTCCGAAGGCGGGAATAAACCGCGGCTCGTTCATACGCTAAACGGGTCTGGTCTCGCGGTGGGCAGGACCGTTATTGCCATACTCGAGAATTTCCAGGAATCCGACGGCACCGTGACAATCCCGAAAAACCTCGTACCTTATATGGGAGGAGTGGAGAAAATAACTTCCGCTCAGTCGAAATGAGACATTATCTCTCACGTACAGGTGCGGAATTCACGATCCCGCTGGCAGCTCGACGAAAAATGTAACCCCTTTTCCCTCGTTCGATCTAGCGTAGATTTCCCCGCAATGCTCTTTTATTATGCCGAATGATACCGAGAGCCCGAGCCCGGTTCCTTTTCCCTTGGGTTTTGTAGTGTAGAACGGATCGAATATCTTATTCAGTATTTTTTCGGGGATGCCCGGTCCGTTGTCTTCAAATGCGACCTGGATTAGGTTCAAGTTCCCGGGGCCGTTCGTCTCCGCTGCTTCCTTGAGTCTGCTTCTGATGGTAAGTTGCCGCCTGTTTTTAATTTCCATCATGGCCTGTTGTGAATTGATTATCAGGTTAAGGAACACCTGCTGGAGCTGGTTCGGGTCTCCAACTATCTCTGGGAGGTCGGGATCGAGGTCCTTGACTACGTTTATTGAATTTTTTCTGAGTTCGTAATCGGTCAAACCCAGTGTTTTTTCCAGTATATCGTTCACCTGGACAACTTCCTTCACGGGGCTGTGCTTGCGTGCGAAGGAGAGCATATTCTGTATTACCTTCTTGGCCCTTTCCGATTCGCCGTGTATGGCTGTTATCGCCTCCCTCAATTCGTTGCTGAGGTCAGACTCCGCGAGGAGCATTTCTGAATAACCGATGACCACGGCAAGGGGGTTATTCACCTCGTGAGTAACGCCCGATATCAGCTCTCCTACCGCGGCGAGCTTTGCCGACTGAAGCAGCTGCTCCTGTAAAATTTTCCTTTCTGTAATATCGAATATTATAGCGGTCAATATGAGCCTTCCTTCGACCTTGCACATTGAAAAAGAAGCTTCGATGGGGAATTCCTCGCCGCTCCTATTAAGCCCTGCGAGCTCGGATGTGGATTCTATCAATTCGGAAAAGCCACTCCATCCGTCTTTGCTGAGGCTCATCGTGGTGATGTCCCTGTATCTTTCGGGGAACAAGACATTGAAATCTTTTTGTATAATCTCGTCTTTCGGGTATCCGAATAATTTTTCCGCCGCGGGATTGAAAAGGACGATTTTCCCGTCTCCGTCAACAGCTATGATTCCGCTTTTCGCCGTTTCCACAAAACTCCTGTAGCGCTCCTCGGATTCCTTTAAAGCCTGCTGGAGTCTTTTTCTGGCGGTGATGTCGTCGATTATGGAGATTATGCCTATCTGAGTCCCGTCTTTGTCTTTAATCACGGAAGTTTTTTCGTATATAGGGAAAGCGCTTCCGTCCTTTTTTAAAGCGAGCCTCTCACCCTCCCATCCGACTATCACGAGCGCTTCATAGATCTTTCCGCTCACCCCGGAAGGGTCGTCGAGCGGGTAAAGTGTATCGCTTTTCTTTCCTTTGAGCTCTTCGGGCTTGTACCCGAATGTTCTCGTATGTGCCTGATTGATGTAGATGATGTTGCGGTTCACGTCCGTTATCGTGACCGCCGAATTCAAGCTGTTCACTGACCTGGATAGTAGAAATTTTTGTGCATCGTTCTGGCCGCTCCCGGCTGTCTCGATGATGTTATCCGCGTTCACTTTCTTCGAAGCGGATGATGATTTGAGTATCCTCTGTTTTTCAAGCGCCTTAAGGGCGAGTGTCGCTACGTATTTTACGTTAGCCGGGGATTCGATATAAGCGTAAACCATGCAGTCGAGCAGATTGCCGGGGATCGGATAGTAATCACTGCCGGGCTCGGTAATTATTATTAACTCGGTGTTTTGAGAAACGGATTTGATTCGTGTGATTAGCTCCGGGAGCGGGAAGTCGATAACCGCAATGTCGATAACCGCTACATCATAGGGGCTCTCCCGAAGTTTTCTCATAAATTCCTCGGTAGTCGAAGCTGCTTCAGTTTGTATATCATCTTTGCTCAGCATCTTACCGAGGTTCCGAATCAGATTCTCGTCGGATCCGGCCAGAATTTTCGGTTTTCTTTTGTTATTCATGATAAAGCCCGATCGATCTCATCCAAGCCCTGCTACAGTGCGTAAATGCCGCGCCGGGGTATTCGTTTGATTAGAGGCGGCTATTTTAAGAGCCCATCCATCCGGTACTTTGAATTAAATAACGTAAAAGATGCTCTCAGACACTATTCTCAGATTCTAAGCACAACCAAATCGTCAATTCATCAGCTGTTCTTTGTCTACTTCCAAATTATTGTCGAATGACCCTATTCCCTTCATACCCTGTCCATCGGCCTTTTATACTTCTCAATCCTGTTGCCTAAGTATAGGAAAATCGGGGCCAGTATTATACAAATTAAAAGAGTATATAAAAAAACGTATCCGGTCTGTTTCTCAAGATCTCCTATATTCGTCATAAATGACCTTAGAAAGATGGTTAGTACTGTGAATAAAGAGATAATAGAGACAATGACTGAAGTCATAAATAAATATGAGAAAGCACTCGACAGTTGATCCCTCATTGTATACACATATTCCCTTTGTTCTCTCAAGTAATTATAGAGTAATTCCTTAAAACCTACAATTGCTACCGATTTAGGGATGTTCGTATGTGGAATTAAATCAGGTTATTAAATTGAAACCGCACTGATCAGACTTCGAGTATTTCTTTTTCTTTTTTCTCGAGACGTTCGTTGATTTTGACTATAAGTTTATCCGTAACTTCCTGAATTCTATTGAGATTCTTTTTCGCAGCGTCTTCAGGGACATGTTTTTCTTTCTCCGCATCCTTTAGTTTCGCATTCATGTCCTTTCTTATCTGCCTGATAGCGACTCTGTACTCCTCGGCCAGCTTGCTTACGTGCTTCACGAGCTCTTTTCTGCGCTCCTCAGTCAGCGTCGGTATCACCATTCTGATAACTTTCCCGTCATTTGAAGGGTTAATGCCTAATTCCGATTTCATAATAGCTTTCTCTATATTCGTTATTGCATTCATATCCCAGGGCTGAATCAGTATCGTTCTGGCTTCAGGGGTGGATATCGTCGCCAATTGATTTATCGGAGTCGTAGTGCCGTAATAAACGACCGATATATGTTCGACAAGAGCCGTCGAAGCCCTTCCGGTCCTTATTTTCGTAAGCTCGGCATCGAATACGTGCAAGGATTTGTTCATCCTCTCTTCAGTTTCTTTAATGATTTCCTCTATGCTGATATCTTCACTCATCTTTATCACTCCTGACTTTAGTCCCTACATCCTCTCCTAGGATTGCTTTCCTAATGTTGTCCCTCTCGAATAAATTGAAAACTATTATGGGTATATTACCCTGCATGCTTAACGATATGGCGGTGGCATCCATGATCTTGAGCTCTTTCTGCAGAACCTCCATATAGCTTAATTCCTTGAACTTGACCGCGTCCTTGTACTTGAGCGGGTCTTTGTCATAGACCCCATCCACCTTTGTCGCTTTCAGAATGAGATCGGCCCCGATCTCCAGAGCCCTCAGTGTTGCCGCCGTATCCGTAGTGAAGAACGGATTCCCGGTGCCTGCCGCGAAAATTACGATTCTGCCCTTCTCGAGGTGTCTTATCGCCCGTCTTCTTATATAGGGTTCCGCCACCTGTTTGATTTCAAGTGCTGATTGTACTCTTGTATTAAGTCCCTTATTTTCGAGTGAATTTTGGAGCGCAAGGGCGTTTATAACCGTGGCAAGCAT
>JBIOKC010000100.1:0-7027 GCA_044451425.1 Thermodesulfobacteriota bacterium | reverse complement strand
TAGCTCAGCATTGATAGGGACTATCCTAAAGTTATTAGTTTTCAGACTCCTAACTAGGATTACATTATTGTCGAGGTCTATATCAGAGTGTTTAAGCCGTAATACCTCCCCTATCCTCATTCCCGTGTTCCTGAGCACTATAAAGATGGGTCGAAGCCATGAACTAGAGCATTCTAGTAATTTATTTGTCTCCTCTACTGAAAGAAACTTAGGTGGATTCTTTGGGAGCTTTAAGATCGTGAAAGTGGGAACTTTATCTGTGTAATTCCATTGATAGGCTTTTTTTAGCATGGCACTAAGAACCGTTAGTTCTCTATTAACACTGGATGGAACCAAACCTTGATTTATCCTAATCGATTTATAATTTTCAATGGATTTATTATCTATATTTCCTAGACAAATGTTACCAAAGCAAAGCTGTAGTTGTTTAATAGCTTGGAGTTCTCTTTCATAAGTGGTGGTTGCCTTATTTGTTTTACTATATTTTAGATATTCATCTATATAATCATAGAAAAGTATCTCCTCAGTCTCTTTTATCTCTAGTCTTCCTTTTATGTGTTCTAGTTCCATATATTTAAGAAGCTTCTTAGCTTCTTTCTTATCTACCCTCCCTATCCTAATCCACTTCTTTTTTCCCTTGATACTAAAAACCGCATAGTATGAATTATGTTTGTAAGCTAGTGAAGCCATGGCACACTCCTGTTGTATTATCACAGGTTGGGTCTGAGTCCAATGTGTTAGACTATGGTTAGACAGCTTTAATTCTAGTGGGTCTCGGAATATTATATGGTACTGTAATTATTAGCTATTCTAGGAAGAGGAAAGGTGGTAGCCTCTGCGTCCCGAACGCAACGCTCTAGCCAATCTGAGCTACACCCCGGCGGTATTTAAATCTACAATATTTTGAAATTGTTGCAAGGTGATAAGTAAAGATAAATAACTCAAACTGGTATTGTTGAAAGTACGTTAAGGACACTGGTTTTTCCCTTAATTCTTACATATCCGTTAGAACATAGTTAGAACAAACTATATGTCGATTAGGAAGGAATTTATAATTAGATGAAGCTATAATGTAAAGGTAGCTTATACTGCTCCCCACTAAGAACCTAATAGAATTAAGCTAGTAAAATACATGTAATAACAATGGGAGGGGAGCAATGAAGCAAAGGAGATGGGATTCTAAAACCAAGACTAAGATATTACTCGAAGGTCAATCGGGAAGACCAGTCTCGGAGATATGCAACGAACAGGAACTACCTACATTCATCACACGGATACTGCACTCCGGTTCAGGCGGAAGAGGAATATTACAGGAATCACACTTCACATTTAAACGCAGATTGACAGAAGGGGAGCAGTACAGCTAGCACAATACTCCCGCAGATGAGTGGTGTGCTCTGCGAGTTGTTACTGGTACCGCTCTATGAGGGCCAACGCCCCTGGCTTGAACTAATCCAGAGACTAGAGCACGAAGGCTTTATCCTTTGGTCAATATACAAGGGCTTCAGCGATCCTAGGGACGGGCGCACACTTCAAGTGGATGCGGCATTTTTTAGGATGTAAGCAAATAGTTGGAATTCACTTCTAACCATCTTACATCCACGAAAATGCTTTACTTTGCCCAGCTTCGAACTGCATTCCTCGGCAAAAGTTCCATCAACAGAAAAAAGAGAGCTCTTGTCATAGGTTTTACGTAATAGTACCTCCCATTCCCCCACCAAACAGACAACTATCTATGCCGTTCTTTCGCTGTAAACTCGCTATAAATCGCCTCCAAGGGTTTGAAGTATTTATATATAGATAGTGTCTTGCGTTAGCGTTTTCCAGTTAGACGCTTTCATCCGCTCGATATCAATTATTGCAAGAGGGTCAGCAAGCCCTGAAATCTGCTATCATATAAGTCTTCTACATTTCATTCAAACCAGGGCGGGTTGCAAGCGATGGAATTGAAAGAGCTTGGGAATACAGGTGTGATGATCCCGGAGATAGGGCTCGGGACATGGAGATACAGGGGCGGTATAGAGCCCCTTAGAAAGGGTATAGAGCTTGGGGCGAACTTAATAGACACGGCAGAGGGATACAACACCGAAGAGGTCGTCGGCAGAGCTATCGACGGCGCGCGCGAGTCCGTATTCATCGCAACGAAGGTATCAGGAAGGCACCTCGGTTATTACGATGTGCTGCGAGCGGCGGAAGACAGCCTGTCCAGGCTTGGCATAGACTGCATCGACCTCTATCAAATCCACTGGCCTAACTCCTCTTATCCGATAAGGGAAACCATGCGGGCGATGGAGTCTCTGGTCAAAAGCGGTCTTGCGAGATTCATAGGCGTCAGCAATTTTGACCTGGACGAGCTGGAGGAGGCAGAGGCGGCGCTCAGAAACACGCCCATTGTCTCGAATCAGGTGCTATTCAATCTGAACGAAAGAGGGATCGAAAAGGATTTACTGCCCTACTGTAAGAGAAACGGGATCACTGTAATTGCATATACGCCGCTCGATGACGGGAACCTCGCCTCAAGACCCCGCTTCATGTCGTCAAAGAAGACTAGGGCGCTCGAAAACATATCCCGCGAGACGGGAAAAACGACGGCGCAGGTCGCGATAAACTGGTGCACCTCGCATGAAAACGTTATTGCAATACCCAAATCCGACAGCGTTCAAAGAACGATCGAGAACTGCGAAGCTTCGGGGTGGCGATTGTCGGAAGATCAATTAGACATCCTCGACGAGGCTTTCTCTTAATCGTGGGGTTCATCGTCAACTACAGGTAAACAACCGTAAATTGGACCTTCCGACATAAACTCGAAAGAACAAAAAACGGAACGCACCGAAATCCGTCGCGGGAATAGATACCATAACCCCATATGATATATTTGAGTGTGGATTTTAATGGATTTTAAGAAAGCCGAAAACATCTGGAGGAGCAATGACTGTAAATGATTCGACCGCGATAATGAACTGGGACCTGACGAGTTATTTCCCCGAATTCAACGGACAGGAGATGAAAGATTTCAAAGAAAACCTAACGAGCGACATTCGAAGCGCTAAGGAAACCGCATCTACACTCACGCCGCTCGACGGCCGGAACCTGCGGGAATGGGAAGATGTCTTCCTCAAGAACGAGGATCTGGTGACCCGCTATACCCATCTTAATTCCTACATCGGCTGTCTCTCATCGGCGGACGGTCTTAATGAAGAATATCTCAGGGAAGAGGCTGATATGTCGATGATGGGAGCTGAATTCTCGAAACTGAAGGTGGAGTTGATGAGGGCGGTGAAGGAAGCATCCGACAAAGATTTCGAAACGTTCTCTGGAAGAAAAGCTCTGCTCAGCTGCAAATATTACCTCGGCAGGCTCAGGCTGGAATCGCAAAAAAGAATGGATTCCGGGAGGGAAATTCTCGCAGCCGACCTGGGAGTCGACGGTATTAGCGCCTGGGGAAGGCTTTACGACACGGTCTCCAGCAGGCTAGAGTTCGAAATGGAGTATCCCGACAGTAAAGTCAAGAAGCTGCCGATCTCACAGAGGCGCTCCCTCATGGAGAAACCCGAGCGGAGCATAAGAAAAGCCGCCTTCGAAGGTGGAAACAGGGCGTGGCAGAGTATAGAAGATACTGCGGCCGGAGCACTCAATGCCATCGCGGGCACACGGCTTACGCTCAACAGGCACAGGGGGATAGATCATTTCCTCGACGTTGCGCTCTTCCAGTCGTCGATAAGCCGTAAGACCCTCGATGCGATGTTCGAAGCAATCTACTCGGAGCTCGAGCTCCCGAGGAGCATACTACGTTTGAAAGCAGAGACCATGGACCGCAAGAGCATAGCATGGTATGACCTCGGCGCCCCACTCGAATTCAAAACGGAACAGAAGCTCGGATGGAGTGAAGCAAAGAAGATGGTCAAAAACTCGTTCTCTTCATCCTATCCCGAGCTCGGCAAGTTCGTGGAGGGAGTATACAGAAAGAAGTGGATCGATTGGGAGACGCGCGAGGGTAAGCGACCGGGGGGCTTCTGTACGGGGTCGCTCCTAACGAAAGAGTCGAGAATCTTCATGACGTATAACGATACGCTCGGGGATGTGCTCACGCTCGCTCACGAGGCTGGACACGCCTTCCACAGTCACGTGATGAAAGATATACGCCCTTACTCACATTTCTATCCGATGACTCTCGCCGAGTCCGCGTCCACATTCGGGGAGATGATACTGGCGTCTGGCGTACTCGAAGACCCCGGCATAAACGAAGCCGAGAAGGCACTAATGCTGGACATGGAAATCAATCATGGGGCTATATATCTGATGGATATCCCGGTGCGGTACGAGTTCGAAAAGTCTTTCTACGAGGAAAGACAAAAGGGCGAAGTGAGCGTCAGCAGGCTAAAAGAGCTTATGACCGAGACGCAGCGGAGAGTGTTCGGAGACGTACTCGAAAAGGGAGGAGAAGACCCCTATTTCTGGGCGTCAAAACTCCATTTCTATATTACAGGCATAACCTTTTATAATTTCCCTTATGCGTTCGGATACCTGTTGAGCCGGGGGCTCTTCTCGATGTTCAAACGGGAAGGGAAAGAATTCCTTCCCAAATACGAGGAGTTCTTGAGGCTCTCTGGCTCCGACACGGCGGAGAACGTAGCCAAGAGAAGCATAGGCAGGGATCTAGAGTCTCCGGATTTCTGGAAGGAGTCGATCAATTCATTACGAGAGCCGCTTGCCAGGCTCAGGGAGCTTCTGAATAATCTCAGGGATAAAGTCTTGAGGTGACGTCCGGGACATCTCCGGAAAGACTCAAGTTACTGATGAGAGTTTAAAAAGTTCTGATTGCGGCATTGACAGGACCAAGAGACAGATCCAAAATTAGTGACGCCATTATCACCAGCATGTAAACGATGGATGCGCCGAACGCCTTTCCGTAACCCGTATTCTTTAAGGCGCTCCGGATCATTACGTATTCGAAATAAAGTCCTGAAATAATCGCGAAGACGGCATAATAATCAGAGCAGTAATTCAAGAACCAGAGCGAGAGAGAAAGGGGCAAGAGTGAAACCGAATAGAGAAGCATCATGACGTTTGTGAATTTCGTACCCATCGCGACCGGCATTACGGGGATCCCCGCTTTTTTATAATCCAGCCTGTATTTCTGGGCGAGTGCCCAAAAGTGAGGCGGCTGCCAGAGCATCATGAATACAAACAAAATTACGCCGTCTATCCCGATGTGCGGATTCACGGCGCTGTACCCTACGAGAATGGGCAGCGCTCCGGGGAGCCCGCCGAGGATCGTCCCATAGGGAGAACTGCGCTTGAGATACAGTGTATAAAGGAGCGTATAACTCAGAATAGCGGCGATTATAAGGGCCGCGTTCACAACGTTAAGGTAATAAAAGGAAATAAACAGGGAGACAGCAATAAATACGACAGCGATAATCACCGCCGTCTTTTCGCCGACTACTTCGAGCGCGTCCACACGCTTGCTCAGCCTGCTCATGAGCACATCCAGCTCTTTGTCGAGCACGTTGTTCAGTATCGCCGAGCCCGCTGCGCTCAGGAGCAGGGCAAGCACAGCTTCTATCGTAAGTCCGAGAGGCGTGAGCCCGCGATTGGCCAGAACCATTCCGGCTAATCCCGTAAATGCCACGCTCAGTATTATTCCCGGCTTTGATAGCAGTATAGTCGAAACGACTATCTTTGCTGGTGCCCGGTCTATATGTTCGATCGTGTTCATTTCCAGGGTTAAGCTACAAGTCCTTCAAATTATATACGACTTCTCTCCATGCCCAAAAACCAAGTATAAAGTGAAAGAGTGAGTATTAACAGCGCAACAGACAAATGAAGAGCCGTGACTGCAAAATAAAGCTTCGTTTGAACCACGCCTGCACCCAGTGCTATTTGAACGAGAATGAGGCCGAAAATAATCAGCAATGCCCTTTGGAACTTCTCGAGGCCGTTAACAATATACGAAGAGACCAGAAGGATGAGGACGGTTACGGCAATTAAATAAGCCATCGCCCTGTGTAGGAAATGATTGAGAATAATCCCCGACAAGTTAGGTGGTATCCAGTAACCGAGGCACTTAGGGAAATCCGGGCACGCGATACCGGAGCCCGAATGCCTCACGTATGCGCCAAGCACGGCCTGAATAAATATAAGAAACCCGAGACCGAAAAAAACTCCCTTATAACCGCTCACGCTGAAATGAGGCTTCCTTTCTCCCCCGTCATAAAAAGCGATATACAAAGCCAATGAAAAAATAATGATCGCGTTTGCAAAATGAAAGGTGGTGAGATCGACCGGAATTTCGAGCAGGACGACAATGCCTCCGAGAACTATCTGTATTAGAAGAAGGAGCACTATCATAAACGGGACAAGCTTTACGTAGCCGCTATAGCTGCGGAACCTCTGATAAGAGAGGATAATAAGGAAGACAGAGGTCACGCCTCCTATGACCCGGTGCATGTACTCCATATAAATATCCCACCTGAAGGGGGGGAGTACTGTGCCGTGACAAAGCGGCCAATCCGGACATGCTAGCCCAGCTTTAAGACCGGCAACCAGATTACCCCAAACCAGGAGAAGAAAGAGAAGAAAGAGGGTAATTTTTGCTATCATGAATTATCAAAGCTAAGGGACAACAACCCTCGTGAATGTATCGGTAATTATCATGACGATGAGAAGGGCAAGGAGAGTCAGCGGGAAGAGCGCGAACGCCCACGTGATCGAATCCTCAAACTTGAGATGCATGAAATACAGGGCCACGACGGTCGCTTTTACAGAAGCGATCACCAACGCTATGATAATGTTGAATATCCCGAAATTTAGATAAGATACGTAGACCGTGGTTGCTGTGAGTACCATTAGCACAATCCACACAATTATATAGGTTTTGTTGCTTGTTATAGGATGCTCTTCAGCATGTACATTTGTCGCCATTTTAACTTAGCCTCCTTTCAGCCAATGAGATAAAGTAGCGGAAATAGATATATCCATATCACATCCACAAGGTGCCAGTAAAGCCCCCCCACCTCTATAGGGG
>JBIOKC010000099.1:0-7069 GCA_044451425.1 Thermodesulfobacteriota bacterium | reverse complement strand
GACATTGACTTCTGCGGCGAGGGGAGGGAAGAAGTAATAAGATACGTGACCGAAAAATACGGCGCCGACAAAGTCGCCCAGATAGGGACTTTCGGAACTATGTCGGCCAAGGCGGTGATAAAAGACGTGGGCAGGGTAATGGGCATTCCATACGCCGACGTCGACAGGGTAACAAAGCTGATACCGACTTTCAGGGGCAAGGTGTTCAGCATAGATAAGGCCATTGAGAGCGTCTCTGAGTTAAAGAAGCTCATCGAGGATTCGCCTCGGCTAAAAGAGATGATAGAGCTCGCGAGGCCTCTCGAAGACATGGTCAGGCACTCCTCCACGCATGCGGCCGGTATCGTTATAGCGAACGAACCGCTGGTCGATCATTTACCTCTCTGTAAAGGCTCCAAAAATGAAATCGTGACACAGTTCGATATGAACTCGATAGAAGAGCTGGGGTTCGTGAAGTTCGATTTCCTGGGCCTAAAGACTCTAACTGTAATAGATAAGGCGCTTAAGCTCATAATAGAAAATTACGGGAACGGGGAAAAAACGAAGCTCGACATTAACAAGATTCCCCTCGACGACAATGCGGTTTTCGGTCTCCTTTCGAGCGGCAGAACTCGCGGGATTTTCCAGATCGAATCTACGGGGATGAAAGAGCTTATGATCAACCTTGCGCCTTCGGGGTTCGAGGACATTATCGCCGTGCTTGCCTTATACAGGCCTGGTCCTCTCGACAGCGGCATGGTGGACGAATACATAGACCGCAAACACGGGAGGAAAAAAACTCAGTATCCACTCCCTGAACTGGAGGAAATACTGCGTGATACTTACGGGCTCTTCGTCTATCAGGAGCAGATAATGAGCACAGCGAGCGTCGTCGCCGATTACAGTCTCGGCGAAGCCGACCTCCTTAGACGCGCAATGGGCAAAAAGAAACCCGAGGAGATGAAAGCTCAGAGAGAAAGGTTCCTCGAAGGGGCGAAACGAAAAGGGATAAAGGATAAAAAGGCTAAAGAGATATTCGACGCGATGGAGAAATTTGCGGAATACTCTTTCAACAAGAGCCATAGCGCTGCCTACGCCCTCATCACTTACCAGACCGCTTATCTGAAAACACACTACCCGGCTGAATTCATGGCGGCGCTCATGTCGGTCGAAGCGAGCAATACGGATAAAGTCATATCGAGCATCACGGAATGCAAGCAGATAGGGATACCTGTTCTCGCCCCCGACGTGAACGTGAGCCTCGCTGGCTTTACGGCTTTTAACGGCAGCATCAGGTTCGGCCTCTCGGCAATAAAAAACGTGGGGGAAGGCACGGTTGAGGCGATAATCAAAGCCAGGCGTGAGATTGGAAAGTTCGAATCGATTTACCATTTTTGTGAGAATGTCGAAGCCAGGAAGCTAAACAGGAGGACATTCGAGAGCCTTATAAAGAGCGGGGCCTTCGACTCCCTCTCCGTCAGTAGGGCGAGCCTCTTCGAATCCCTCGACACCCTTCTAAACTACACGTCCTTAAAGCAGAAGAGTTCGGCCGAAGGGCAGCATTCACTTTTCGCGCTCAACGATTCGGTATCACTTCCAAAGCTTATAGAGACAGGTGAGTGGGAAGAGAAAGAGATGCTCAGGAACGAAATGGAGGTCCTGGGTTTCTACGTTACAAGCCACCCGATGTCAAAATATGTATCAGAAATTACGAGATTGACCGAAAACACCGATACGGAGACCCTCGCCGAATTAAAGGAAAGACGCGAGGTATCGGTAGCGGGAGTAGTGCGCTCGCTCACGGTCAAGCATACGAAGAATGGCTCGGGTATCTTCGGCAATATGGTGCTCGAAGATTTGAAGGGCTCTGTCGAGGTAGTGATTTTCAATGACCTTCTGAGAAAATCACTCCCGCTGCTTGAGGATAAGATAGAGCCCGTAATAGTTAAGGGCGTACTGGAGCCGAGCGAAGAAAGGGTAAAGATGAGAGCTGTGGAAATACTACCTTTAAGGGCGTTCAGAAACGGCACGACGGTGCATATCAGTCTAAATGGTAATTCGGGAAGGGAAAGCTTCATTAGTCTGAGGGATATATTCTCGAGCTACCCCGGGGATTCACAAGTACATCTGCATGTAGAGACAGATGGTGGAGAGGCTGTCATAGAAGTAGGAGATGCTTGTGTCGATGTAAGGGACGATTTCATTGAGGACGTTGAAAAGCTGCTGGGTAAAAACTGTTTTAGACTTGCTTGATGCTCAGTCCGCTTGTGACTCTTCTATAATTTCTTTGAGGCCTTCCGGGTCGCTCGTCACCACAAATACCTCCTGTACTGAGGTTCCGCTCCTTGCCATTAGCTTGGCGCCGCTTACGGTACTGTACTTGTAACGGACGACGAGGTTCTCTCCGGGCTTTTTCCCGACCTTGATCTGGCCGGGTATAATCGATTCTACGAATTCAAGCGGAGATATATGGGTTTCAAGGAAGCTCCTGAGCCCTTTGATTATACTGTGCTGGCGTTTTATTTTGTTCTTTCTATATTTCATTTATTCTTAATGTATTTGATCTTGCGTGTTAATTTGAATTCCCCCGGATACCGTGACTTAAATATACAATGATCGTCTGGATGTTTCTAACTCCCTAAAATAAATTTACTTTTGGTTAGTAAGAACGTAATGAGGAAATTAGACGAGCTTGATTTCGATAACACTTACAGGAGACTGCCGGAAGATTTCTACGAGCCCGTGAAACCGACTCCTTTCGAGAATTCTCACCTAGTGAGCTTCAACCCCGATGCGGCAGCCCTCATAGAGCTAGACCCTGAAGAGGCACTTCGGCCCGAGTTCATAGATTATTTCTCCGGCAGGAAGATTCTTCCGGGCTCGGAGCCTCTGGCCATGTATTACACCGGCCACCAGTTCGGCGTTTACAATCCCGACATCGGGGACGGTAGGGCGATACTACTTGGAGAAGTGAGGAATGCGTCGGGAGAGAAGTGGGATCTGCACTTGAAAGGTGCCGGGAGAACGAGATACGCCCGAATCTTCGACGGGCGGGCTGTGCTGAGATCTGCGATAAGGGAGTATCTTTGCAGCGAAGCAATGCACGGTCTCGGCATTCCCACGACCCGTGCGTTCTCGATAGTCGGAAGCGATGAAAGCGTGGAGAGAGAGACCGCAGAGAAGGGGGCGATGATGCTCAGGATCGCTGAAACCCACGTGCGTTTCGGCTCGTTTGAGGCTTTTTATTTCACGGATCGCAGCGATAATTTGAAGCTTCTTACCGATTACGTTATAGATAACCTTTTCTCCCATCTGACGGATGCGGACGATAAATACGCCTCGTTTCTAGCTGAGGTTGCGGAGAGGACAGCAAGACTCATCGCACTCTGGCAGGCCTCGGGATTTATACACGGTGTAATGAATACCGATAACATGTCTATAGCCGGGTTTACTATCGATTACGGCCCATTCGGGTTTATGGAAGCATACGATCCCGAATACGTACCGAACCACTCGGATCATTTCGGAAGATATTCATATTCCAATCAGCCTCCAATAGCGCTCTGGAACCTCCGCAAGCTTGCCCTCTCATTGAGTCCGCTCTTGGATAACGAGAGGTCGGAAGCAATTCTATCCCTGTTCGGGAGTTCCTATTGTCGATTCTACACAGACATCATGCGCAGGAAGCTCGGCCTGAGGGTATGCCTGCCCGAGGACGATGGGCTCATTCGGCGGCTGCTTGAGATCATGAGGGAAGAGAAGACCGACTATACGACTTTCTTCAGACGTCTCGGAGGTTTCTCGACAAACAATTCCAACGGTGACAATAATTTCTCCCCATTATTCGATGGCGGCTCGCTCTTTAACGAATGGGCCGACCGGTACAGAATGCGTCTGAGATCGGAAAACAGTATGGATGTTGAGCGCAAACGTGAAATGGATTCGGTGAATCCTAAATACGTGCTGAGGAATTACATAGCCGAGCGCGCTATAAGGAAAGCCGTCGACGAGGGTGATTATTCTGAAATAGAGCGGGTTCGTCTTCTCTTGAAAAATCCTTTCGCCGAACAGCCGGAGCTCGAGAGCTACACGGAGCATGCTCCCGCCTGGGCGCGGGACCTGATCATTAGCTGCTCGTCTTAACATCATGAAATTCCCTTCCCCTTGAAAAAGGGGAAGCTCAGGATGGGGGACATTCAGAGCGCTACGAGATACGAGACACCATTTCTCGCCTCATGACACATTCAATTTCCTGTGAATAGACTTGTTTTCTACCCTTCGAGATAGCTCGCGATAATCTTTTTCACGCCGTACCGTAGGAAAGACACAGTAACCTTGGCGTTCTCCCCCGTGCCCTCAACCCTCTTTATAGTCCCCTGTCCGAATGACGGGTGCTCTATCCTCTGCCCCACTTTGTATCCGTTTCCGTTCGCGGAAGACTCGTTCTTCTTCCGTTCCGCGTCTGTGTTCCCGGTATTTGACTGATAATACGACAGTGGGATTTCTCTATACGAGCCGCCGTAAAAGTTGGACCATTCGAGGAGCTCATCTGGTATTTCCGTAAGGAATCTCGATGGGGTGGGTCTCTCCACCTTGCCAAACACCCGTCTCTTCGCAGCGCTCGTGAGACGGACCTTTTCCTTGGCCCTTGTCAGTCCGACGTAGAAGAGCCTCCTTTCTTCCTCTACCTGTCCGTCCTTCGCAGAGTTGAAATGCGGCAAGAGGTTCTCTTCGAGTCCGATGATAAATATCACCGGGAACTCGAGCCCCTTCGCGGTGTGGAGTGTCATCAGCGGTACCCTGTCGTCCTTTTCGTTGTAACTGTCCACGTCGCTCGCGAGCGAAACGGAGTCGAGGAAGTCGCGTAGCTTAGCCCTCTCCGCCTCCTTTTCGAACTCCACCGCCAGGTTCAGTATTTCGCCCACATTCTCCATCTTCTCATCTTCCTTCTCGAGTATGTCGAGGTAGCCCGTAGCCTGGAGTACATGATCCAGAATCTCCCCGATTTCGTGCTTTTCCGCGAAACCGGTGAGTCTCTTCATGAGAGTAAGGAATTTATCAAGGTTCAAAGCCGCTCTCGTCGGAAGAATATTTTCTTTCACCGCCCTATGCATTGCTTCAAGTAGTGATAACCCTTCACTTTTTGAAAGTTCGCACAGCTTTTCGAGCGTCCCCTTTCCTATCCCCCGCGGCGGTACATTCGTAATTCGTCTCAGACTCAGGTCGTCGAGCGGGTTAGCTATAACTCTCAGATAAGCGAGCACGTCTTTTATTTCAGCGCGCTGGTAAAACCCGATCCCACCCACTATCGTATAAGGTATCCCCATTCTCACGAGCTCTTCCTCGATCATCCTCGATTGGTTATTCGTCCTGAAGAATACCGCCGTGTCCCTGTAGGAATATCCGCTCCTCGAGACCTCGGACTTTATCTGTGAAACCACGTATATTGCCTCTTCTCTTTCGTCGTGCGCAAGGTAGTAATGTAATTTCTCCCCTTCCGGGTTCTCTGTCCAGAGGTTCTTGTCGTGCCTGTTACTGTTCTTGAGGATTAATCCGTTAGCCGCGTTAAGAATTGTTTTCGTCGACCTGTAGTTTCTTTCGAGCTTCATCACTCGTGCGTCGGGAAAATCCTTTTCGAAATTGAGTATGTTCGCGATATCCGCTCCCCGCCATCTGTAAATAGACTGGTTGTCATCCCCGACGACGAATATGTTTCTGTGTTTTCTCGAAAGGAGCTCCACGATCTTGTACTGCATGTGGTTCGTATCCTGATACTCGTCAACGAGTATGTGACGGTACATCTCCTGATAGTGCCGCAGCACGTCCGGTTTCTCCTGAAAAAGTCTCACTGTGACGTACAGCAGATCCCCGAAGTCAAGCGCATTTAGTCTCCTGAGCTCCCGCTCGTAGAGTTCGTAAACTCTTGAGACCTTCTCGTCATAAATATCGCTTCCCGCATCGCCCGGATCGTGTCCCTTGTTCTTTGCCCTGTCTATCTTCGATCTGACTGATCTTGGCTCGAGTTCTTTCTGCCCTATGTCCAGGCGCTCCATGCATGCCTTTATCAGTTTTATCTGGTCCGAATCGTCATAAATTATGAAATCCTGTCTGAATCCGTTCAGATGCTTTAGGTCCCGTTTAAGAATTCTCAAGCATATAGAGTGGAATGTTCCAAGCCAAAGACTCTTGGTCTCATGTCCGATAAGGCGGCCTAGCCTCTCTTTCATTTCGTTTGCCGCTTTGTTGGTGAAAGTCACCGCAAGTATGTTGGATGGGCGCTCGTTTATCGTGTTTATGAGGTGCGCGATTCTCTCCGTGATTATCCTGGTCTTTCCCGACCCTGCACCTGCGAGAACGAGCACGGGCCCGCCCGCATGTTTTACGGCTTCCGCCTGGGACGGATTGAGATTAGTGTTTTTCTCGGATGTCATCAGAATTCGGAAACAGAAATTTATATATGGTATATAGATACTTACACTGGCTGGGGCGGGTGGACTCGAACCACCACAGCAGGCTCCAAAGGCCTGAGTCCTACCGTTAGACGACGCCCCAACGTTTACCCGGTTATGTTACCAACTTATTGCTGTTATATCAATCAAATGAAGCAGGTCCCGACCTCCCGAAACTACTCCGGGATCCGGATTGTTAAGATTGAAAATGTAAATAGCTTCCGAAGAAAACAAGTAGAAAACAAATGGTGTAAAATACTTTGTGGTTGTAGTCATGAACATTCCATAGAACACAAGTTTCAGTCGGACATAGTCTTGCGCAAGTCGAAAATAATTCTCTTCTACAATACAATGTGGGAACAACCTCTGAGCTATCCCGTAGGTGATATACCCGAGCCGTATATCCTGACCACCGAAAGGCGCGCTTTAGATGAAGCGGTCGCTGTTGTATTCCATTTGCCTTCCTTTCCCGAGGACGTGATCCTCACCGGGCGACCGATCAAAAAGAAAGGTCAGCTTTGGGTTGCGTGGGCTATGGAATGCGAAGTTCATTATCCTCAAATGAATGATCCGGTATTTATGAATAACTTTGATCTGAAGATGACGTACCGTCTCGACTCCGACATAGCAGTTCCTTATGT
>JBIOKC010000098.1:0-7162 GCA_044451425.1 Thermodesulfobacteriota bacterium | reverse complement strand
GGAGGGTCTGGTGCAGGTTCATGTGCCCCCTCGCGGCGCTCATGCATATCTACTCGAGGTTCAGCCGTTTCAGGATTATAGCGGACAAAAAGAAATGTATATCATGTAACATCTGCACTTCCGTCTGCCACCAGGGAATAGACATTATGAATTTCGCAAACAAGGGGCTCCCGATGAGCGACCCCGAATGCGTGAGGTGCAGCGCGTGCGTCCAGTCGTGCCCAACTGGGGTGCTCAAATTCGGGCAGATCGACAGGAAGAGCGGAAGGGTGATCAAAGTAGACGGACTCGCTGCCTCCCCCGTTCTGATGAGAGAGGGGAAGTAAAGAAGTAGAAAATCTGTCCGGCTCCGAAACTTCAGACTAAATAAATTACCGAATGCGTGATATGATTCCGTGTTTACACATTTATAGAGCTTCCAATTAATGATAAAATTCCACAAAGTGGAAGTTGGTATAAAAATTCCCTGGTTTGCATAGTCATATGACCCCAAGAATATTCGTTATAATCCCGGCGCTGAATGAAGAAGCATCTATCGGAAAGGTAATCGCGGATATTCCGCGGGAGCTAGTGAGCGAGATTCTGGTAGTAGATAACGGATCAACGGACAGAACAGCGGAGAACGCGGCCAGGGCGGGATCTATCGTGCTCCGAGAAGAGAGACGAGGATACGGCTACGCGTGCATGAAGGGTATCGACCATGCGCTCTCGAAGCCCGGGGGCGAGAGGCCGGACATATTAGTATTCCTCGACGGCGATTACTCGGACCATCCGGAGGAGATGGGAACGCTCGTGAAGCCCATCATCGAAGGAGATTGCGATATGGTCATCGGCTCGCGGGCCAGGGGCTCGCGAGAGAGAGGGGCGCTCCTGCCTCAGGCGCAATTCGGTAACGCGCTCGCCACGACCCTGATAAAGTGGCTCTACGGAGTCAAATTCACGGACCTCGGCCCGTTTCGCGCGGTGAGGTTCGATAAATTAATCGGACTCTGCATGTCGGAGATGACCTACGGATGGACAGTCGAAATGCAGATTAAAGCCGCAAAGAAAGGACTAAGTTGCAGGGAAGTACCTGTAAGCTATCGGAAACGCATAGGGGTTTCAAAGGTGACCGGAACACTTCAAGGCACAGTCAAAGCGGGTTTCATGATACTCCTCAACATATTCAAGCACTTCGGCAATTGAGCGAGATGTGGCACATATCTGGAAATTCGGCTTTAGCGCAGCCGCTCTGAAAATATCAATATAAATAATCGACCAGGCTTCCTATTCGGAGCCACAGCTTTGCAAGAGGGTTCAGGATCGAGCTCTCTCCCGTACAAACGGCGACGCTCACAGAGCCGCCAATCCTGAGCTTATATTCGTCATGATCGATGTTAGTAATCCTGAGCCGCACCGGAAAACGCTGGGCAAGCCGTACCCAGCTCTCATCGCTCTTGACGGCAGGAAGATCCCCGGACGGAATACCTTGTCCCCTGCTCACTCCCCAATCGGCGCTCTCTACCATTGCTTTGAATGTCTTCCCCGGATATAACGCTACGCTCACTTCGGCCGTCTGTCCTTCTCTGATCCGTCCCACGCTGTTCTCCCTGAAATTGGCGACGACCCACCACTGATCGTCGTCGACCAATGTCAACACAGCTTCTCCCGTCTTTATATACGATCCTACTACGAGCTGCAGGTTCGTGACAAAACCGTCCGTGGTAGTGTAGAACGTCATCTGCGACAGGTCATACTCCGCGAGCGCAAGATTAGCCTCGACTTCCTTGATTATCACGTAATAACCGTCGACCTTATACTCCAGAGCCTGCTTCGCCTTTTCGTAATCGGCCTTCGACTGACTGAGTATCGCCTTCTTTGCGTTCACTTGCTCGGTCGACTGGTCGAGCTCGAGCTTTGCTATATAATTTTTCTTCGCGAACGGAAGAAGATCTGTATAACACTTCGTTGTATATGTATAATCGGCCTGTTACTGTTTTACCACCTGCTCGGCGGCTTCTATATCGCTTTTGAGCTCGTCTATATTCCGCCTCGTCTGAACGAGCTTCGCACGGAGCTGCTGCACCTGGTATTCGTACGGCCTAGGGTCAAGACCGAACAGCTTCTGACCCTTGTTGACATGATCGTTATTCTTTACGTACACATTTACTACCTGCCCGTCCACCTGAGGGGCCACCTGCAGCACATAAGCCTGTATATACGCGTCGCTCGTATAAGGCGTATACATGTCCATAAGTACGTAATAGTAGATGAGAAGAACGATAAGG
Organism: Thermodesulfobacteriota bacterium; assembly: GCA_044451425.1. GTDB lineage: Bacteria > Desulfobacterota_D > UBA1144 > Nemesobacterales > UBA2774 > 2-12-FULL-53-21. Next base: position 4,895 of record JBIOKC010000098.1, on the reverse strand, counting down.
ACAATTATAAGAAGAACCCCAGAATCTTTCCGAGAAGGTAAACCTATGGAGCTCGAATTCGGATTTAAGATCTTTGAGGCTCATGGACGCGAATTACCCTCAAAAGTGTTGTGAAATCGAACGACGAATACTCAGGAACCGATGCCGGCCAAGCTCCGCCGCTTTGAGATTAATTACCCGCTCACCAGCCGCAGGGCCCTCGTGCTCATCCCTAGAGAGAGGGAACGACCCGAAAGGGCTCATGTTCTGGGGTAGTTCGTCGCTCGCTACAATCGCGGGGGCGGGCGCCGCTTATCCCATAAACTCCTGGCTCGTAGGGAGCGGGCTCAAGCACGGTATGATTTCGGCCGTATCCGGAATCACGACCGGTGAAGGTATGCCCGGAATGTCGGGAGATATTGCAGCATAAAACCCCGCGGGCTACGTTCATTAAGAAATTCGGAATGTTACTTCTGTCTCTGTGTTTTCTCCTGGCATCCGTCTGGATAACGTCACTAATCGTAGAATTGAAAATTCATTGACCTCCTAAACCCAAGCCCTTATTGTTACGCCATAAACTGATGATAGAATTACGCTCATGGTCAGCGCCCGGACTATCGAGGAATTAAGATTGGAGTACTCACGCAGGAAGGATGAAATCCGAGCGCAGTTGGGTGAGTTTAAGAAAGTCAGGGCGCATGGGGACGACGGGAGGATATTCGAAGAGCTTGCTTTCTGCATACTCACGTCCGCAGTAGGACCGAGGGTGGGACTGAAGTCGCTTGAAGCGATTAAGGATATCCTGCCGGATGGTACGGCGGAGGAGACCAAAGAGAGACTGAAAGGAGTCCATAAGTACCCCGAAAAAGCATTTTACATAGCTCACACACGCGACTATCTGATGAAAGAGTACGGATTCAGGCTCCGCAATCTCATGTATTCGTTCGATGACGCAGAGGAAAGGAGAGACTTCTTCGCTCTCAATAAAAACATCAAGGGACTCGGTTTCACGCAGGCGAGCCACTTCCTCAGAAACATAGGCTTCACCGGATACGCGATACTAGATAAAAACGTAGTCAGATTTCTTTATGACCTCGGGGTTATTGACTCGCCGAAACCACCTTCGACAAAAAAGAGTTATACGGAGATCGAGGGCAGATGAAGGCTCTGTCCGACGAGCTCGGAATGGAGATCGACGAGCTCGACATGCTGCTCTGGAGCATCAAAACCGGAAAAATTCCAGTATGACCCGGGAGTTGTTAATTGAGAGAGCGAATATCATTTACAGCCTGAGCTCGATGAACACCTCAGCATACTCCATAATGCTGACCCCGGAGGTCTCATCGAAGACCGCCCTGTATCTGTTGAGCCCCTTAATGCCGTCTGTGTAATTCTTGTATTCTATCTGGCCCCTGTGGGCGTCTATCGCGGCTGATTTTATATGCATTTGGAGAGAGATGTCTTCGACCCTGTCGTAGGCGGGGAAAGGGGTCCAGACTTCATAGCACCAGATCTTTGGCGAAGAGGGCAGATCGCCCTTCGTCATAGCCCTCAGAGTATCAAGCGTTAGAGCGGATACCGCCCTATGAGTCGGGTGTTTGTCAATTTCGGGATGGGGCATGTAGATTTCGTCGGGGCTGAACCTTCTCAACGCGCTCAGCAGCTCCGATTTGTATCGGTTCCTATTTTCCTCGCTATCTACATCCCCGAGACGCAAGAGTATGAGATATTCGACACCCAGTATACCAACGGCTTCCCTAACCTCGGACTCCCTCTGTTCGGCAACTTCCTCCTCGCTGAGACCGTATAGGCTCGTGCTCCTCCTGCCATCCGTGACGACGAGCGAGATAAAGTTAACACCGCTGTCTATTAGCTTTGACGCAGTGCCGCCCATCCCGATTTCCATATCGTCCGGATGGGGTGATACCACGATAACGTTTCTCTCCGGCATGGTCTTAGTATTCCTTGACAATTCTCTCTTATCAATCACCATTAATTTAACTGAAAGGAGACCGACGAAATGGATTACGAACCGGTTATAGGACTCGAGGTTCACGCACAGCTCAAAACCGTATCGAAAATATTCTCACCTGCCTCTACTGAATTCGGTGCCCCGCCCAACTCTCAGGTAAACCCTATATGCCTGGGAATGCCAGGCGTGCTCCCGGTGCTCAACAAAAAAGCACTCGAATACGCCGTAATGACGGCTCTCGCGCTTAATTGCGAGATACACGAGCGATCGAGGTTTGCACGGAAAAATTACTTTTACCCCGACCTCCCGAAGGGATACCAGATCTCTCAGTACGAAGAACCCTTCTCCACGGGCGGATGGCTCGAAGTAGGCGAGAACTGGGACGCAAAAAAGATAAGGATAACGAGGATACACATGGAGGAAGACGCCGGGAAGCTCGTCCACGAAAATACCGGCAACTCGAGCTACGTCGACCTCAACCGGGCGGGTGTTCCGCTAGTCGAAATCGTAAGCGAGCCCGAGATATCGAGCGCCGAGGAGGCCGTGCTTTACCTGAAGAAGCTACGCTCGATATTGAGATATATAGGAGTCTGTGACGGCAATATGGAAGAGGGGAGCCTGAGGTGCGACGCTAATATTTCCGTCCGCCCCGCGGGGACTGAAAAACTCGGCACGAAGGTAGAGATTAAGAACGTAAATTCGTTCAAATTCATACAAAAAGCCATAGAGTACGAAATAAAGAGACAGGTATCGGTCATCGAAGGCGGAGGGAATATAGTACAGGAAACGAGGCTCTTCGACGCGAACAGGAGCGTAACGTTCTCGATGAGGACGAAGGAGGAAGCGCACGACTACAGGTATTTCCCCGACCCGGACCTGCTGCCGGTGGTAATAGAAAACGAGAAGATCGAGGCACTGAGGGCGTCACTTCCCGAGCTGCCCGACCGAAGGCTCAGGAGATTTACAGATGAGTACGGTCTCCCGCAATACGATGCGGTCGTGCTTACCGCATCGAAAGGGATTGCCGATTACTTCGAGGAATGTCTCGGACATTTCAATAATCCCAAAGCCGTGAGCAACTGGATAATGACAGAGGTGCTGAGAGAGGTGAAAGACGATGAGGAAGAGGGAGAGATACCGGTGAGCGCTGAAAAGCTCTCGGGGCTTCTTCAACTTATAGACGCCGGGACCATAAGCGGGAAGATCGCCAAGGACATCTTTTCGGATATGGTGTCGAGTGGGAAGTCCGCAAACGAAATCGTGCGCGAGAAAGGGATTAAACAGATCTCAGACAGAGTGGAGCTTGAAAATATCATTACTGAAATCTTAAAGAATCATCCGGATGAGATCTCGAGGTACAAAGCAGGCGAGGAAAAGCTCATAGGGTTTTTCGTCGGCAAAGTCATGAAAGCGACTCAGGCGAAGGCGAACCCGAAGGTCGTAAACGAAATCCTGAAGCTAGAGCTGTCGAAATGAAACACAATGGCAAATCCAGATATAAACCCCGGACTCCATATAACGGTCTCAAACTTTATATCTACTGAGCTCGAGCATAAGCTGTTTCAGGTATTCCGAGCCCGAATCCGCTATCCGTTTCTTGATGTTTTTCCATTCATCGATGGGGATTTCTACAAATACATCGACCACTCTGGGATCGAACTGGGAGCCTGAAGCCTCGGTTATCCTCTGCACGGCATCCTCGAATTGAAGAGCCTGCCTGTAACTTCTTCTGGAAGTCATGGCGTCAAGGGCATCCACAACAGAGAATATCCTCGCGCCGAGCGGTATATCATCCTTCGACATCCCCGCCGGATACCCTTGTCCGTCGTATCTCTCATGATGAGTATGAACTATCTTAGCCGACTCCTCCAGGAAATCTATTTTCTTAAGCAGCTCATAGCCGAATTCCGCATGCTTCCTCATCAGTTCCCATTCTTCGTCGGTGAGCTTGTCCGGTTTGAGCAGAATATGGTCGGGGACGCCGATTTTCCCTATATCGTGCATGAGAGCGCCCTTGGCTATCACCGACAACTCTTCATCTGTCAGTTCCATATGTTTTCCGAGATTGACTGCGTACTCGGTGACCCTGTATGAATGATAACCCGTTTCATGCTCCCTCAGGTCAAGCGCGAGTATCATGGCTTCGAGTGTCCCGGAATACGCTCGTACCAGCTCATGAGTCTGCTCCTCGACTCTCCTCTCGAGATTCCTCTGATAATCCCTGTTCTCCTTGATGAGATAATCTCTTTCGAGCGCACGCTTTACGACGGCATCGACGTCGACTACGTTAAACGGCTTGAACACGTAATCGTACGCTCCCTCCTTCATAGCCACTCTGACATTCTCGATATCCCTCGACGCGGAGACCATAATGATCGAGAGGTCGGGAAAGTGGACTTTCAGCCTTTTTAGCGTCTCTATACCGTTTAACTGTGGCATCTGTATATCGAGAAGTACGACGTCGAAATCATTGGCGCGCTGAAACTTCTCAAGACATTCGAGACCGTTTCTGGCGACGTCGCAATCATAGCCCAGCTCCTCGAGCGCCTCCTCGAAAAGACTCCTTATGGCGTCCTCATCGTCAACTATGAGAATCTTTCTTTTCGCTGATTTCCCCGGTTCTTGTGACAATCTCGCAAACATTTCCATAATAATATTTATTAATACAGCCAGTCTCTCCGATTATCAATACTTGCCGACACTCCGGGATACTGTATGAAGACCACCGTAACACATCACCCGGCTTTGGACGCTATCTTTCCCCCGTCGTGTAAATATACTTTAAAAAGTTTGACACTTTCATTATTAGAATGTATTTTCAAACCGAAATTTATGACAAAAGCGACTCTTGTAATAGAAGACGGCTCTTTTTTTGAAGGTTTCAGCTTCGGAGCGGAGGGCGAGACCTACGGAGAGATCGTATTCAACACTTCCATCACCGGCT
>JBIOKC010000097.1:0-7243 GCA_044451425.1 Thermodesulfobacteriota bacterium | reverse complement strand
GGGAAAGGCCTTTTTGAGCTCGTGACATATCACTGCCTGCGCTACGAAGTCAGCGACAGTGACGGGAGAATCGTCTTTCTTCCTCACCTCTTCCCCCGAGACCATGGAGGTCTGCACTTTCATGCTTAGCCTTGATGCCTTGTGGGCCGCTTCGACCGCGGCTTTGAGCTCCGATTCGTAGTTCATTGAATACTCCTCTTTATGTTTCTCTCACTCTGAGGTGATACATTTTACCATTTACGCGGCTTCTCAAAATCCCGGGTGTTGTTTTATGAGAAGTAATTTCCCCGCACCCTGCCGATGCGTTCAGTGCTACAGGAGGGGGTCCATTCGGTTTTAAAGTGCGCCCACGGCCTTCATGAAAGGGATGAGCGAGTTTTCAACCGAGGGGGGATTGAAGAGAAGGGCGAGCGGGAGAAGTATGAAAGCTACTGCGAAGAGCCATCCCTTGAATCCCCGGTTGATACCCGAGCGTATCCCGAATTCCGATTTCTCAATGAACACTCCGCACGCCTGAATAAGAAAGAAGAGAGTAGGGAGACCGTACCATGCGTCAGACGGAACCGATATGACGAGATCGTGGAGGATTCCCGAGAATATAAACGCCGCTATTACGGCGAAGACGGCGCCTTTTCTCCTGAGGATGGGTCTGAACACAAAGACACGGTCGATATCGCGGAAAGCGAGGTTCCACCTGCTGCTCCAGAAGTCGGAAAGCGATGAGGGAAGGAGAGGTGCTTTCATGATCGGAGCGGCGTTTACTCCCCGGCGTCTCCAGATTAGAGAGAGTAAGTGGAAGGTCCCGAAAAAAGTTAAAAGCAGGAAACCTGAAAGTCCTATATACCCGGCCAGAAGGCAATGTGCCGGATAAAAAATACGCGCGATAATAAAGAACAGAATAATGCCGGCGATGGTTTTCGTGAGCGCGGATATCCATTCCTTAATTCCTGGTTCCTGGACTTTGGCGTTCCTGTCGAAAAACGCCGGGGCGTCCATGCCGATCCAGCAGAATATGTATCCGAGCGAGCTTTTGAGTCCAGGTCTCATACCTTTGCCAAGCGCCTTCCTGTATGTGAGCCACTTGAAGCCGTAGAATATTGAGAAAGCGATTGTGAAAACGGAGATCCAGCCCGGAAGCGCCGGACGCAAAACGAATATGGCAAGCGCGGGAAGCATGATTATCGGAACCCGGTCGGTGACGGTCTTCTTCATATGGTCCAAGTACATACGGCAGTGGCCCGGAATCGGATTGCAAATATTGCACGGGGATTTCAAGCGTTAATTATTTCGGAGAAATTATTTCCGGCCCGTCGTCCCGGAGATTGCTTTCTTGCCTGATTAAACCGACCCGGGGAGCATTCCCCATGCGAGAAAGGGCCCTAAAACGAGTTTGTGCGATTGGTGCTTTAATTTCCCCGAGATTTTATGCCTTCGAGGAAGATTTCGACAAAGGTGGCGACCATTTTATCGAGGTCCGTATTATTTCTCCTCTTTTCCCCGAAAAGTTCCTGTACTGTTATCTGGTTGGCCACCATGCCGATAAAAGCTTTTGAGGCGTAAAGCGGGTTCAGGTTCTTGAAAGCCCCGTCTGATATCCTGGATTCGATATAGTCGGAGAGGAGCATGTTTATATACTCGACATTGGTATCGAAAAACATGTCCGAGAGGTCATGCCCCTCGAGCGCGCTAAAGTGCAGTAGCCTCATGAATGTAGGGTCTCTGCCGCATTTGTCGAACATGCGCGAAGCAAAGGCCGTAAATACGAGACGTTCGTCCTTCGAGTCCCTGTGAGCTTCGAGGGAGAGCTCTATCCCGGGCTCTTCGTGTATCTTGCGTTCGATTATCGCGCCGTAAAGATCTCTCTTAGTCGAGAAGTGTCTGAAGATAAGTGATTCGTTCACTTCTGAAAGCTCGGCTATTTCTTTCGTGGTAGTGCCGTTGAATCCCTTTTCGGAAAATAATTTTATCGCTGCTTCGAGTATCTTATCCCTGGTATTAACTTTCTCTTTGACGGCGGGCCCGGTCTTCTTGAGAGCCTTATCTGTTGACATTTAGGTTTATCTCTGTAGGCTGTAAGTAAGTAATTACTTACAAATTTACAGCGGCGCTGTGGAGTGTCAAGAATTCTCGGCAAACGAATAAAACAGCTGATTGAAAAGCCCCTTTGTTACTAAGTAATATTTAGTTGCACGGATTATATAATTGAACGTCCCCCGTCGTATTCTGGCTATTCAGGAGTAACCGATGACAAAGACGCTATTATTGATTTTGATCTCGATGACGGGGACGGGCGGCGTGCTCAACCTGACACTCAGGGACGCGGTGAAGATCGCCCTTGAGAATAACAGGGACATACAGATACAGGGGAAGAACGTCGAAGTTTCGGAGGGGGAGATCAAAACACAGCAAGGCGAATTCGACCCTCTGTTCAACATCGTTTCGTTCTATAACAGTGGGCAAGCACCGGAGCTGAACACTTTTGTCCCGAACGGTACAATCACACAGAAGGTGTTCAACGCGGAAGCTTCAGTGCTGGGAAAGCTCCCGACCGGAACGTTTTACAACCTCGTAGATTTCTCGACTACCTGGACGAAAACATATAACCCGCTCGAAGACCTGAGCCCGAGCTGGTTCAATAACGTTAACTTCAGCCTTGGCCAGGAGCTTCTTAAAAACTTCGGCCTGGATGTGAACAGGACTTTCATCATCACGGCCAAGAGGAATAGCCGTAAATCGGAGAAGGAGCTTGAAAAACAAGTTTCCCAGGTACTGCTTTAGGTGGAAAAGCGCTACTGGCTCGTAGTGGCCGCGAGAAAGAACCTGGAGCTCGAAAGAACGGCGCTCGATCTTGCGGTGGACCTCAGGAACCGTAATCAGATACAGGTGAACGTGGATGTCCTCCCGCCTGTCTCCGTTACGCAGGCTGAGTCGGAAGTGGCTGCGAGGGAGGTGAATGTAATAAGGGCTGAGAACGATCTCCAGGCTACCCGGGATAACCTGAAAAACCTGCTAGCGATGGACCTCGACCAGAAGATCGACGCGATCGATGAGCCAACAACCGAGGTGTACCGTTTCAACGAAGACGAGTCGCTTAAGGTCGCTTTTGCGCGGCGTCCGGAGGTGGAGCAGGCTTCGCTGGTTATAGAAAACAAGAAAACGCTTAAACACTATTATTTCAACCAGAGATTACCGAGGCTGGCTGTGGAGGGAAGCATCCAGCTCCAAGGTCTAGGCGGAAATGCGAACCCGGATCGGCTGAGCTTCGGGAGCCAGCCCGAGCCCAAAACGCCCGAGTTCGACAGCGCGGGCGACGCGTTCAGACAGATATGGGGCGTAGATTTCACTACCTGGCAGGTGCTCGGCATCTTCAGCTTTCCGATATTTAACAGGACAGCGAAGGGGAATTATGTGAAGTCTTCGGCAGAGCTCGGCAGGAGCGTTATAGAGTTATGCAAGACGAAGCAGGATGTGGCCCTTGACGTCAGGAGCGCGATAAGACAGATACAGAACAGCCTCCGCGCTATCGACGCCGCAAAGGTTTCCGTCAAACTCGCGAAAGAGGTGGTGAATAACGAGCAGGAGAGGCTGAACGTCGGCATCGGGACGACGCGTGATGTGCTTGAGGCCCAGAGGGATCTGATAGACGCTGGGACGAGGGAGATTACTGCGGTTACGACATATAGCATATCCCTCGCCGAGCTCGAATACGCCAAAGGGATCATGCTCGAAAAAAACGGAGTCAAGATAGAGGGCTACGGCACCAGGAACAAGGTTCCGGAATACAAAGTTGAGCCGTCTCAATGACCGCCTGTGTGAGAGCCCCGGGTGTGACACCGCCCGGATTTCTGATATAATAATTTTAGTTTATTCAAAAGGAGATTTTTATGGCTGCCAACGGAATTATCGAATTAAGCGATACAAACTTCGATGCGGAAGTGATCAAGAGCGAGACGCCTGTACTCGTCGATTTTTGGGCCCCATGGTGCGGACCGTGCAGGGCAATCGCATCCATAGTGGAAGAGATTTCGTCTTCATACCAGGGCAAGCTGAAGGTTGGAAAGTTGAACGTTGACGAAAATCAGCAAACGACAATGAAGTTCGGAATAAGAAGCATCCCCACGCTCATAATATTCAAGGGGGGAAAGGCTATTGAGCAAATTATAGGCGCAGTGCCCAGGGGTGAGATCGAGAGGGTAGTCGTTAAGGCGTTCTGATCCGAATGTTGCAGAGCTTACTCTTTAATCCTGTTCGCCGATATTTTTTAGCTGCTTTTCAAGCTTGTCGATTTTGGCATTTATCTCATTGAGCTTCTTACATCCGGCCATGATAGCGCCGATGTCCGGAGCGCCCGCGGCTGCCTCCCCGGTTTTTGCGGGCTCACTGCCTCTACCCGCTCGGGATGTGGCGATTTCGAGTATTGAGAGCGTTTTTTCCTTGTCGAATGCGTATACGGTCTCACGCTCACCGTCTATCCTCTTGGAAACCTTTTTAGCAGCGAGCCCGAATTTGCTAAGCACGCGGCCCAGCCACTGGAGGTTCTGGCCTTTTTTCTCGGATTCCGGAATGAGCTTCTCGACTTCCTCGTAGAGCGTCTTTGCCGTGACCTTGAACTGTTTCGCGGTGTCTTCGAAAAGGATGTGTTTCAATTTCCCGGTCAGTGTGTTACCCAGCACCTCGAGAACCGACTCCTCCCACTTGTCGAGGCTTTCCGCCGCAGAGGGGGGTGAAGTCTGCTTCCCCGGAATGAAATCCGGTGCTGCGCCGGAAGAACGGTAATAGCCGTATGTCAGCATTCCCAGCCCCTGAAGCAGCTGTTTCTTCTCCGCGTCAAACTCCGAAAGGTGAAGTCTTATCTTCTGTCTCTGTATTATTTCCTTGGACTTGACGTTGACTGTCGTGATACCCTTGTCTATCTTGACTTTGAGTTTATCAAGGAACTCTGCCATCGGCGTCACCTCCGCCTTCACATTATATAACGATTAGGGAATCGATGTAAAGGAGGAACCTGCGAGTCCGCCGGGGAGCGATGTCGAACCCTTCAGTCCGATTTGCAAATTAGCACGGGAATTGTATATATTCTCATTCGTTTTATTTCCGTCGCTGTGAGGTGAAGGATGTATAAAAAAGGGGACAAAGTAGTGCTGAAGCAGCCGATAGAGGGGAGGAAGGACAGGTTCGAAGAGGGGCTCAAGGGCACGATAGTAGAAGCGTTCGATCTCGCCCACGGTAAGTCTTATAGAGTCCAGTTCTTAGACGGGAGGGTCGCGAGGTTCCCGGAAGAGCTGATGAAACAGGTGGTTGAAGTGATAGGGTAGCGCGGGCTTACTGTGTCCGGGCTTAAAGATCAGACATCCTGCTTTTTCGCCTTGATTTGCAGGGGGGATTTTCCGCGTTCGGGTTTTCCGTTCTCATTAATCACAATAACTTTCTTTTTCTGCGAAAGGTCGAACCTGGACACATCCACGACAAATTTATCCTGAATGAATTTTCTGCCGAGGAGTATCGGGTGCTCCATCCCGGACCTGTCTGAGAGCGAGAGCTCTATTTCGTATTCCCTGCCGAAAATCCCGATCCTGGTTTTTATGATATATCTGAATTCCGACTGGCCGAACGAGTTCTTTATCTTCCTTCTGCCCAAGAGGGGTTTTCTGATTTCCTTCCCGTTGTATGCAGAGTGCGAGGGATCGAGCAGTCTGAATCTTACGAACCTCTCCCCGCCTTTCCTGACGGCCCTTATACTATCGCAGTGGATAGCCGATGTATAGGCCCCCGTATCTACCTTGGCATTAATTCCAAAGAGCTTTAGCTTCGGGAAATCGACCTTTTCCCTCCTGCCTATGAGAAGTTTTACTTTTTCCATAATCATCCCTGAGGGTCCCGCTCATCTATTCAAGCCGAATAGAATTGTAGCCAATCCCAGAAATGCCGCAAACCCGATGATGTCCGTAACTGTCGTGAGGATTATCATGGACGACTGCGCAGGGTCGAATCCGAGGGACTTGAGACCTATCGGTATCATAGCGCCCGACAGCCCCGCGATTATGAGGTTTATTATCATTGCGAGCCCTACTACGAATCCGAGCATCGCATTCCCCTGCCATATGTATGCTATGAGCGCAGTGATAAGGCCCGTTATTATTCCGTTTACGAGTCCCAGCTTCACCTCCTTCCAGAGGAGCTTCGGGAAATCGCTCTTCGATATCTCACGCATGACGATCCCCCTCATAACGACGGCGAGTGATTGGGCGCCTCCGTTCCCCCCCTGGCTCGCGACTACGGGGAGGAAAACAGCGAGCACCGTCAATTTCGCTATTGTACTCTCGAAAATCGCCACGACGCCACCGGCGAGGAATGCGGTCGCGAGGTTTATGTTCAGCCACGGGAGCCTCTTCCTGAGTGAGAAGAGGGTGCTTGAGAAGGGTCTCTCGTCGCTGTCGACTCCGAATATCGTCTGTATATCCGCCGAGTGTTCTTCCTGCATTTCGCTCAGCAGCTGGCTCGTGCTTACAATGCCTACTAGCTTATGGTTGCTGTCGACGACGGGCACCGCGAAAAACTTATGCTTCGATACTATGCTCGCGGCGTCTTCCACGTCCATGAAGGCGTTCAGGTAAAAGACGTTTTTAATCATGACCTCCGAGAGTTTCTTATGAGGCTCGCCGATGAGCAGATCCCTCATGCTGAGCACTCCCGCGAGCCTGAAATCCGCATCCACCACATATACGTATGAAAGCGGCATATTCTCCTGACCCACCATCTGCTTAATCTTGCTCACCGCGTCCGATATTCGGAGATCGTCATGGAGCGCCAGAAATATGGAGTTCATTATATACCCCACGCTGTCCTTCGGGTATTCAAGGAGCTCCCCTATCTCGCGCTTTTGCTTCTCGGTAAGATTGCTCACTATCAGGTTCTTGAGCTCCATCGGGCATACGCCCACGATGAGCGAGACCTTTAGCGGCTCTATGCCGCGGATTATCTCTCCTGCCTTATCGTCCGGGAGCCTGCCCAGGAGCTTCGCCGCGTAGTCGTTCTGGAGGTTCTCGAAAATCGTCTTCGATACCTGCGCGGGAAGGCTCCTGAATACCTCCGTGCTCTCGTCCACGTCCATGGTCTCCAGTACGTGGGCGGAGAGTATGGGGTCGTATTCGGAGAATTTCTTTATATAGAATTCAAGCGGCGAGCCTTCAAGCATGTGAGACCTCCGTGTATTTAACACTAATTCGTAAATGATACATAATCG
>JBIOKC010000096.1:0-7280 GCA_044451425.1 Thermodesulfobacteriota bacterium | reverse complement strand
TGGACGGGATGAAGGGCTTGATGGTAATCGGACGGTACGGAGCATTTAAGTATAACAATCAGGATCACAGCATATTGATGGGCATTCTTGCCGCGGAGAACATCGTCAACGGCTCCGGCCATAACCTGTGGGGGATAAACATGGACTATGAGTACCAGGAATCCACATTGATCATGGAAACGGGTCTAGTCGAGCTCGACACATGAGCATGAGGCTCGTTTTGCATTATTATAATGAGATGTGGTCGCATTCGAGACACTTATGAGAAATAAAGCGACTGACGCAATCTGGCCTCTACTGCTATGGGTGTTGTTCACGTGTATCCTCGTCTCCATATTTTTTTATTCTCAAAACGTTTCCTTTAACCGCGATGAACTTGAACACATACATACGGCCTGGAAAATCGCTCACGGTCAGAAAATCTTCACGGACTTTTTCCAGCACCACCACCCGTTTTTCGATTACATGATCACTCCGGTTATAAACACATACGGGAGCACTGTAGACACCCTGTTCGTCGCCCGTTACATCATGCTTGCGCTGACGGCGTGTATTCTGGCCGTGACTTATGCGCTCGCCGTAAAAGTATTCAAAAATCGGGAGGTCGGGGTCCTGAGTCTCATTTTGACCTCCACATTCGTCGCGTTCTTCATGAAATCGATCGAGATACGACCCGATGTTCCGGAGACCCTGACGGGACTCCTCGCTGTCTATTTTCTCTTTGCATACTACGATAAGAGGTCATCGTGGAGTCTTATTGCAAGCGGGGCGATGCTCTCGGCATCGTTCCTCTTTCTGCAAAAGGCAATTGAACTGATTATCCCGATAGGCGGACTCTTTTTATACGATGTTATCAAGAAACGCAGGCCGTTTCGGGATGCGGCGATTTATGCCGGAGCGTTCATGGCGGTGTTAACGCCTTACTATATATATCTCCTGATAGAAGGTTCGTTCGGTAGGTATTACGAAATGAACTGGCTCGTGAATTTGTACATACCTCAGCTTTTCAGCAGGTTCAGAAGCGTTTCGATACTGATAGAGGATAACACGATCACGTTCGTTCTTTATTTCGTCGGCGTTATCGCGCTTCTCAGATCGGGCAAGGAGTGGAGATTCGCGGCGCTCTCGCTCAGCCTGCTATTGCTGCCGATGATTTTGTTTAAAAACCTTTGGAGGCAATATTACTTACTCGCGATCCCTCCGGTCGCAATAGTGGCCGGTTACGTTGTTCATTCAATTTTCGACAGCAGGCTGAGCAGGTTTATTGTCATTCTGGGCGCGATATATGTACCTCTTTCGTATATGCACAACCACGGTTTTTTCAATATGAACGATGGTAAGCAGAGGGCTCAGATCGATAAAATCGAGTACGTGCTTTCAATAACGGCAGAGGGGGACAAGGTTTACGACGGCAATGCGCTGTTTAACGTATACCGTGACGATATTGACTATTTCTGGTTCTGCGTGAGTTATCCTTATTGTCTCTTCGCATATCAGAGGATTGCGGATTACCCCTATAATATTTACGAACTGATAGCCAAGGAGAAGCCTAAAGTCATTTCAAACACGGGGATCAATAGCTTCAATGACATCAGGATCAAGTATAAATACAGGGCTTCCGACAAGTATCCTGACCTGTATATCAGAACGGATTGATTGTGTAAATGCAACGGGAGGATTGCTGTGATCCTAATCGACCTTTCTTTGTCTTTCTCTCTCTTTCTGTTTCAAATGATTTTTTTCTTTCTCCTCCATTTCATAGTTCTGAGAATTTTCGCAAAGAGCAATATCCTCTATTCTTCTACGTTAACGGTTTTTCTGATCGTATTGTCGGTTACTCTGCTGAGCTATTTCCTGCTTTCAGGCGCTCACCTTCCTTTGTATTGCCGGTATATATGAGCTATAGGTGTCCAGAGGTGTCCAAATAGGTGTCCATACTGAGTCAAGATCATCAAATTCCTCAAGATAGTCAATGACTCATGCTAACATATTTATCGAGTTATTTCAATAAGATGCAGTGATTATAGGAGGTTGCGGGAAACGCCGATATCGGTTTTGATATCCGAGTCACTTCGACAAAGGGATTTTTTTGCTATAAGCCAGTTCCCAAAGGGGGAGAAACGACGCTTTATGCCATTAAGATGGAGCGGAGCTTATTATTATGTTAGCTCGATGAGCTCTTTCGTGATGTTGCCCACGACTGCGCGCGCGTCGCCGAACACCATCATGGTCTTTTCGTCGAAGTAGAGCTCGTTCTCGATACCCGCGAACCCTGGGTTCATGCTCCGCTTGATGACCATTACATGCTTCGCCTTATCCACGTCGAGTATCGGCATGCCGTAGATCGGGCTCGATTTGTCGTGGCGCGCCGCCGGATTGGTTACGTCGTTCGCCCCTATGACGAGCGCAACGTCCGCATCCGGGAACTCGGGATTTATGTCGTCCATATCTATAAGCAAGTCGTATGATACGTTCGCTTCGGCGAGAAGCACGTTCATATGCCCCGGCATTCTTCCGGCGACCGGGTGTATCGCGTATTTCACGTCGGTGCCCCGCTCCTTGAGTATATCCGCGAACTCCCTTACGCTGTGCTGAGCCTGCGCGGCAGCCATTCCATACCCCGGGACTATGATTACCGATTTAGCCTTAGCAAATATCTCCGCGGCTTCTTTAGGAGTTCCCGAGCGCGCCTGCTTGGCGCTCGTGTCTTCATGAGCGGTCTCCCCGTCCTTAGGCTCAATCTTTCCGAAAGCGCCGAAGAGGACGTTAGTGAACGACCGGTTCATAGCCCTACACATGATGATTGAAAGAATGAATCCCGATGCGCCGTCGAGCGCTCCGCCTATTATCAGGATCTTGTTATTAAGCGCGAATCCGAGAAGCGCGGCCGAGATGCCGGCGTAGGAGTTCAAGATAGAGATTACAGTAGGCATGTCCGCAGCGCCTATGGGGAGTATAAGCATTACACCAAAAGTCAGGGCGAGGATAAGGCCGAGATAAAAAAGGAAGCCTACAGTCGGTACCAATACCAAAACTATGACTATTAACGCGATTACACCTAGTAAAGATATGTTGAAAAGGTTCTGGCCTTTATATGTCCAGGGCGCTCCCGGAAGTATTCCCTGTAGCTTTCCGAAGGCCATCATACTGCCTGTAAACGTGAGGCTGCCGAGCATGACTTCCGACCCTATCGCCGTCATCCTCACCGTGTTGAGATCCTGGCCGTGGTAGTATTCGGCGACGCCGACGAGAGCAGCAGCGAGCGCTCCGAACGCATGTGACAGTGCGGTTCGTTCAGGCATCTTGGTCATCGGAGTCCATGCCGCGATTCCTATACCTGCGATCGATCCTATTACCAGACCGACTACGATCCACTGATAGCTGATTACCTCATGCTGTATAAGAGTCCCGATTATGGCCATAGCCATGCCGATCGCCGCCATTTTCTGGCCGCGGCGTGCGGTTTCCGGAGAATTCAGACCTTTGAGTCCGAGGATAAAAAGTATTGCGGATATCAGATATACAAGGTTAGTAAATATGTGGCTCGTCATTTAGCTTTCTTGTCATCCCCTTTTTTGAACATTTTAAGCATACGCTCGGTGATCATGAATCCGCCGACCACGTTACACATCGCACAGGCAACGGCGATCGTTCCCAATACCGTTACGACGGTGCCGTGCTTACTGCCCGCGATGAGAATCGCTGCGACTACAGAGATTGCCGATATTGCGTTCGTCGCCGACATGAGCGGCGTATGGAGGAGCGGGGGAACCCGCGATATTACGATAAATCCCAGGAATGCTGCGAGAATAAATATATATAAACTGGCGACTAATAATTGTCCTTCCATTACAAGATATCTCCTTTCCTTATTTCACGGCATCTTTTATGGCCGGATGCACGACTTGACCCCCGTGGGTAATCAGGGAGCCCTTTATCACATCGTCCTCAAGGTCTATGTTAGCGGACTTTCCGTCAGGCGATATAAGATTCAAAAACGCAAGTATGTTCCTCGCATACAGCACGCTGGCGTCGACCGGCATGGTGCTCGGAATGTTGGTAAATCCTATAATCGTAACACCGTGTTTCACAACTTCTCTTCCCTGCTCGGAGAGCGTGCAGTTGCCACCCTGCTCCACAGCCATGTCCACAATGACGGAGCCCGGCTTCATCTCCTTGACCATTTCTTCGGTGATCAAGATCGGGGCGCGTTTCCCGGGTATTAGCGCGGTAGATATAATGACGTCAGAGTCCTTCGAATATTTACGTATAACTTCCTGTTCTTTCTCATAAAATTCAGGGGAAAGCTCCTTCGCATATCCGCCGACGTCCTCCGTCTGTTCATGGGAAACTTCGAGCGATACGAACTCGGCACCCAGGCTCTTTACCTGTTCTCCCGCTGCTGGCCTTACGTCAAATGCGGTCACGACGGCTCCCAAACGCTTGGCAGTCGCAATTGCCTGGAGCCCGGCGACGCCTGCCCCTATAATAATCACCTTGGCCGGATGAATCGTCCCCGCAGCGGTGGAAAGCATCGGGAAGAACCTCCCGCATGCGCCCGCCGCCATCAGCACTACTTTGTATCCGGCTACAGTGCTCATGGTGGAGAGGGCGTCCATTCGCTGAGCGCGCGTTATCCTCGGCACCAGCTCCATTGATAAGGAGCTGATACTACGCTCGGCCAGCTTCCTTATAACATCCGGACTTGAAAAAGGCTGGAGAAAGGAAATAAGGATCGCCCCTTCTTTCATCCGGTCTATCTCGTCTGTAGTGGGTTTATTGACTTTGAGCACAACATCGGCCTGAGAGAGCACCATGTTTCTGTCGGGTGCTATAGAGGCTCCCGCTTCTTCCATTCTGCTGTCACTGATGAACGCCGCCTCGCCGGCTCCCGCTTCGACAACCACTTCCATACCCGCCTTGGTCATCTTACCGACGGTTTCGGGGACAGCGGCAATCCTGCGCTCACCTTCCAACGTCTCTTTGATGATTCCGACTTTCACTATTATCTCCAGACGGGACAAAACTCGAAGGTTGAAATTACCTAACCCTAAACCTGTCGTCAATATTTATAACTAATAGTATGAAAGGACTCCGAATCCAAGCCCTTTCTTCACTTCCAAAAAATCATTTATGATTCTATTGATATTTTTCAATCAGTCAAGTTTATAGAACCTGAATAATCCAACATCCGCCCTTATAGCGATTCGGGCAATGTCCGGAGGCGGGCGCTCAGCCGTTCTTTCCATTCCTCTTTCCGCGTAAGGACGTGACCAGCCTGCCGAGCGATTGAAGGAGCAATTCGAGAAGACCGGGGCCCATGTCGTCTTCCCCTCTCCGGTCGTCTTCGAACTCAGCGTTGCGGATTACACTCATTATGAGTGCTTTGGCGTCGTCGTATATGTCTTCTGGGACCATAATCGTCTTCGCGTTGAGCGAGCTCATGTAAGCGCCCATATACATCGAGCCGAAATGCTCGTTCTGCACATAATACGGCATACCGGAGGCTTCGAACATGCTTTTGAGGAATACGAGCTCCGATTCATCGGAAGGAGTATAGAGTTTTTTCATACGCTTATCTCATCCTTACTCTTCGAGGCGTAAGACGCCGGTACGAATCAATTTCGCTCCGGGCAGTCAATAATGTACCCGAAATACAGATATTAAATTAAGGTGATTAGGTCATTTTAGGACTAGTGTATAAAATACCTGGTCATGACAATAAATAAGCTACAAGAAATAATAAGCGGAAGCAAATGCATAAGATGTGAAAATACGAGATTATATAAACTTGGTGACGGCAGATTCAAGTGTTCGGGTTGTTCGGAAAGGTACAGGATTTCTAGAATACAAGAGGACCTTAAGCTGCTACATTACTTTAGCTTGGAAGTACCTGCAAATAAAGCGGCACGGGATTTGGGGATTGGGTACAAGAAAGTAAGACTTAAATACATGGGATACCGCGAACAAATAGCAAGGTTTTTAGATGAGGAGTTTGAGAGGTTAAGGGGAGAGATAGAATGTGATGAGAGCTATTTTGGGGGGAGAAGGAAGGGTAATAGAGGGCGTGGATCAACGGGAAAGACGAAGGTTTTTGGTATGTTAGAGAGAAAAGGGAAGATATTTACAACTCTTGTAGATGATGTTAGAGCTGATAGTCTTATGGGTGCAATTAAACGGTATTCAGTAAAGGGGAGCGTATTCTATACGGACCAGTTCAAGTCCTACAAGTCACTTAAGTTCTATGGTAAGCATTACACGGTTGATCACGCAAAAAGGTTTAAGCTGGGGGAAAGGCATATAAACGGACTTGAAGGGTTTTGGTCGTTTGCAAAGGAAAGGTTCCAGAAGTACCATGGAGTAAGTAAAAACCATTTTAAATTGTACCTAAAAGAAATGTAGCTCAGATACAACTACAGAAAAGTGAATTTGTTAGATTTGTTGGTCAAAATACACTTTAGTCCTATTTTGACCTAATCACCTAAATTAATCCAGCCTTTCCAGCCTTCCTTTCAATTCCGGGAATATATACATACACTTGATTAAACCCCGCCCCAATAATGATATAATTATCGAGCATATTCGTATATACCCGGGAGACAGATGCAATGCAGACACTCGAATCAGTATTCAGCGAACACTACTGCTTTAAGGGGCTCGACAAGAAGTACCTGGACATGATCGTAAAAAAAGCCGCCGAAGCCAGTTTCAAGGAAGGTGAGTTCATATTCCACGAGAACGATAAGGCGGACAAACTCTATATTATCCAGGAAGGCATAGTGGCCCTCGAAACGAAACTCGCACCTGACAGGGACCCTATAACCATTCAAATGATAGGAGAAGGGGATGTGTTGGGCTGGGCGTGGCTCTTCCCGCCCTATCTCTGCCATTTCGACGCAAAGGCCGTCGCGCCGACGAGAGCTGTCGTACTCGACGGTACGTTTATCCGTACCAAATGCGACGAGGACCACGAGCTCGGCTACGAGCTTTTAAAAAGGTTCGTTTACATCATACAGCAGAGGCTCCAGGCCGTGAGGCTCCAGAACCCGAACATGTACGTAGTGAAACCGAAGTCCTGAAAAGTATTCCGGAAGAAAAACCAGTATTGGGACGGTGAGGCGGAAAACTCTCCTGCCGATATCTTACCGGCCGCGAAGCTCCTTTTCCCTGAGACTCCTCACGGCCAGCTTCAGGGTATTAAAGCCCAGATGAGCGCAATTGGGTCTCGTGGTAACGAGTCTCTTGCCGAAAATCTCGGTTATGACCTCGGGCAACATCTC
>JBIOKC010000095.1:0-7340 GCA_044451425.1 Thermodesulfobacteriota bacterium | reverse complement strand
GTATATGTGGACGCAGAAGGGCTGCATTAGTGCATCCCTTGCCCTCTCCTGGATAGTAACGGCGAGTTCCTGAGCCCTTGCTTTCTGACTTGACGCAACCTGAACCCACATCGATACGGGGGATTCCCATTCGACTTTTTTGAAGGTTTTGAGCTGTGCAATTATGTGTGTGAAGTGGTTTTGCGAGGCCGTCAGAGGGAAATATTGACTCAGGGCATGGCTGCTCAGAGTAAATACGGAGAAAAGCAAAATTGCCGAGAGTGTGAGGGATTTTACAAATCTCATTCTGTTCTCCTTTGAATCGATAGATTTATACGTAAACTTATATATTTATACCATTATTTTATAGTAATTGTCCAGTTCTCGCATAAAGTTATCCCTAAAATATAAACTTATAGTTGAGAAAAATGAATCACCTGGCTATCCATCCGCCGTCTACTGACAGCATCGTTCCCGTCATGAACCCGACGTTATCATCGCAGAGGAAAAGTACGGAATGTGCTATTTCCTCCGCGGTTCCGAAACGTCCTACGGGGTGGAATGATTTAAACAGCTTTTCTGCCTCCGCCCTATCCGGCATCTTGTCCAGAAGACCGTCCACCATAGGCGTGTCTATCGTACCCGGGCATATTGCATTCACCCGTATGCCCTTATCGGCATATTCTAGCGCCATGCTTCTCGTAAGCTGCGTTACGGCACCCTTCGTAGCGTTGTAAGCGGCCACGCCGGGTACGGCTTTCAAACCGAGTACGGAGGAATTATTCACAATATGGCCGTATCCACGTTTGAGCATGTGCGGGATCGCGTACTTCGACATCATATATGTCCCTTTCACGTTTATAGCGAATGTCTTATCCCATGTCTCCGAATCCGTTTCATGAGTGAAACCTATAGGGAGTACGCCCGCATTATTGAAGAGTATGTCGATTTTGCCATGTTTATTGATTACATGGTCGACCGCTGCCATGCAGTCCTCTTCGCTTGATACGTCGCTTACGAGGTATTCTATCTCGAGTCCTTTCTTCTTTGCCTCTTCGACCGCTGCCTTAAGCGTTTTCTCGGTCCTCCCCGTTATAATGACCTTGGCTCCTTCCTCTGCGAAAAGAAATGCCGCAGCTTTTCCAAGCCCCTGACTGCCTCCTGTGATAAGTGCCACTTTATTCTCAAGCTTCATGTACCGATAGTCTCCTTTGTTTTGTTTGAGATTATAAAGGAAACACATTTTTTATTCAAGAATTCGAATCATTATGTTATTATCTGAACTCGTTTTTGCGTTATGAGAAGCGGAGATCATCGAGCACGGTTCGGATCAGAGACGTAATATTCCCGGGAACGGGGATGGTAAAGTGAGTTAAATTACCTTGGAGGTCATTATGAGCAATATAGTCAAAGGCGGGGACGCTGTTACGTTAAATTATGAAGGCAGAGTTGGGGACGGGTCAACATTCCACACGTTCGATGAAGATCCCATTACGGTAGAGATGGGGTCGGGGAGTCTTGTAAAGGGTCTCGAAGAGTGATCGGGATGACCGAGGGTGAGGAGAAGGAGTTCAGGGTAGCTCCTGAAAATGGGTATGGACTGGAAGAGTCCGAGCTTATTCAGACTGTAGATTCGGGTGTTTTTGCGGAAACGGAAATCACTCCGGAGATTGGCATGATTTTCAAAACCCCTCACGGGAATTGTCATATAACCAAAATCGACGGAGATAAAATCGAAATAAGCTACAATCATCCACTGGCGGGGAAGGTGCTCGATTACAAAGTCAAAATTATCAAGATCGTAAGGAAATAGCCCCGCGTAACTATCTCAAAGCATACGATCCCCCACAACGCTTAAATATCGCTTGATTACAGTTCTTCCGTTTCATATACTATATTTCGGAGGTATGCGGCATGGAAACGTTATTGAGTATTTTAGTGGGTTTCGGACTGAGCGCCGCCTGCGGTTTCAGAGTATTCATCCCCCTTCTCGTAATGAGCATAGCTTCTCTCTCGGGTCACATGACATTAGCTCCTGAGTTTCATTGGATCGCCACTTATCCCGCACTGGTCGCATTCTCTATAGCCACCATTTTCGAGATAGGCGCTTATTATATTCCGTGGGTCGATAACCTCCTCGATGCGGTGGCAATACCCGCGGCTATAGTAGCGGGCACTATCGTCATGGCGTCCGCTGTATCCGATACGAGCCCGTTTCTCAAGTGGGCCCTTGCGATTATAGTCGGCGGGGGCGTGGCCGGCACAGTTCAGGGTTTCACTACCGTAACACGCATAGCGTCGACCGCCACCACGGGAGGTCTCGGAAACCCCGTCATCTCCACAATCGAGGCGGGCGGCTCGCTCCTGATGTCTATACTCGCTATCGCCGTTCCGACGCTGGCCGTGATAGGCGTATTCGCGATAATATTTTTCGCATCGAAAAAACTCTATTCATGGATAAGTAAAAGAAATGGATATGAAGCCGGGACTAATAAATTTGCTCCGCGTCCTGATTCAAAAATGCCCTTCGTATAAAGTTTGCAAGAGTCTTTCGGAAGCCCGCTCCCCGGAGTTAATGCAATCGGGAATGCCAACGCCTCCGAACGCGTTTCCGGCAATCTCGAGTCCGTCCAGCTTTTTCATCTCCCTGTGTATCCTGTCGACTAATTCCAGGTGACCTACGTGGTACTGGGGCATCGCATTCGGATATCTTTTGATAATAGCAAAGACAGGTTCTGATTTTATGAGGAGCAGCGCGCTTAATTCCTCCCGGACGGTTCCTATCATAAGCTCGTCATCCAATTGGTAAATATCGGGGCTTACGCCGCCGCCGACGAATACCCGAAGGACGGAATAGCCTTCGGGAGCCCTTCCGGGGAATTTCTCGCTTGTGAATGAGCAGGCGATCATGCTGCTTCCTTCAATCTGGGGTACGACGAATCCGAAGCCGTCGAGCTCTATGCCAATATCTTCCTTTCTGTATGCCAGGATCACGACGGCTGACGAGGCGTATTCGATTTGTCGGAGTAGAGCCGCGCACCGTGCGTCCGTACTTTCCAGCAGCCCGGCCGTAACATAGGCCGATGTCGTAATGATAACGCCTGCGGCATCCAATGTTCCGTCCCCGGCCATTACCTCCCAGCCGTCATCCGCCTCTTTAATTCCCTCTACCATAACCCCGGTTTTTATGCACCCGTCGGGCAGTTTTTTAACGAGAGCTTCCACGAGTGTCTTCATTCCGTTCCTGAACGAGACGAAGAGGCTGTACCTTGCTCCGCTCTCGGCCATAACCCCCTTTTTTCTGTTCCTGTAGTTTTCGTACATACCTCTGACGATGCTTCCGTGCCTCTCTTCCATTTCCAAGAACTGCGGCATCGTGGCCCTCATGCTCAGCTTTTCCGGGTCGGCCGTGTATACGCCGCTTATCATCGGCTGGGCCGCCCGCTCAAGAGCTTCTCTGCCCAGACGTCTTCTTACGAACGAAGCGAGACTCTCGTCATCTGAAGTTTTCTTCGGGATTATGAGGTCCATCAGCATCCTTATTTTCCCGCGCCAGGAAAAGAGCGGGGTCCTCAGGAACGGCATTATCATGGTCGGGGCAAGCATGAAGAACCCTTCCGGGAGAGGGACGAGACTCCGGCGAAGTACGATATACGTGCGTCTCTTCTCCGGGTTGGTCTCGATCATCTCGCTATTGAGCCTGAGCCTGCTCGAGAGGTTGAGTCCCCAGGGTTTGGATGTGATGAACGAATCGGGGCCTTCCTCGATTGTGAACCCGTCTCTCTTTAAAGTGGATATAGCCCCGCCGACCCTCTCCGATTTTTCGAGGAGGAGGATTTCAAGGTTCAGGTTTTTTTCTCTGCTAAGTTCGTGGAGGCGGTGAGCGGCGCTTAAGCCCGTAATACCGCCGCCTATAACGATCACCCGCTCAGGCATGCGAGTAGTTAACCATGATTAAGGGTCGATGAAAAGGGGCTTCGCTAGTCTATCTTAATGGCCGGATAGAGATAATATGAATCCAAAGGTTTCGAAAGCTGAAAGAAGGGTTGAGCGATCGGGCAGAGGCGGATTCCTGTAAATGAGACGGGTTATTTTTGTCCGTATGCCTGCTTTAAAGCTTGAATGTCAATTTTATCCATTTGAAGCATCGCGTTCATTACCCTTTTCGATTTCTCGGGGTCCCTGTCTTGCAGCATCTCTACTAAAACGGTGGGAACGATTTGCCATGACACGCCGTACTTGTCTTTAAGCCAGGCGCAGCGTTGTTTTTCTCCGCCTTCCGACAGCTTCTCCCACAGTTCATCTACTTCTTCCTGCGTCTCGCAGTTGACGACGAACGATATGGCGGGTGAGAAAGTGAAATGCGGTCCACCGTTTAACGCCACGAATTCTTGCCCTTCAAGCACGAATGCTACGGTCATTACAGTTCCCTTCGGTCTCCCGGATGCCTCTGTTCCTGCTTCGTCATAACGAACAACCTTCAATATCCTTGAATTCTTAAATATGGAAGTATAAAAATTCGCTGCCTCTTCGGCTTGTTTATCGAACCACAAGAACGGAGTGATTTTTTGCATACAGTTTATTCCTAGTTAATGGAGTTAACACCTGCAAAATAGCATGCCCTGTATACCGGCCGTGATGATTAAAGCACCTCGGACGCTAAACCCTGTCTCAAGTTGCCTGAAGAGTCCGGAATCGAGCCTAAACAATGTCTATCTTTAATCTAGCTTATCTCTAAATATACAAGATCCAGTTGTCATTTATCAATCCCACCCGAAGGGGTTTTATCAGTTTTATTGTGTCCGATACACCTCAAATTTCTTCGTGCTCTTTCAGTTTATATAGGAGCGAGCGGCGGCTTATTCCGAGTACCTTTGCGGCTTTTGTGCGGTTACCGCTAGTTTCCTGGAGGGCTTTCTCGATGTATGCCCTCTCGATTCTCTTCCTGGCTTCGTCATAGGGTATGGTCCAGATCCAGTTCTTAGGATTGAAAATCGTCTTCGAGTCGCTGGCACCGAGGTCTATATTGCCTATGTATTCAGTATCGCTTAGTATCATCGCCCTTTCGATTGCATTCTCGAGCTCTCTCACGTTCCCGGGCCATTTGTAATGAATCAGCTCCGTCATGATTTCTGGCGTAACGTCCTTAATCCTGTGGTTGAGCTCCAGGTTGTATTTGTCTATGAAATGTCGTACGAGCTGCGGTATGTCCTCCACCCTCTCCCGGAGAGGCGGTATAGCGATGGGGAATACGTTCAGCCTGTAATAGAGGTCGTTTCTGAACCTCCCTTCTTTTGTCTCCCGGTTCAGGTCCCTCGACGTAGCCGCTACCACCCGCACGTCTGTTTTTATGAATTTCGTGTCTCCGAGTCTCCTAATCTCCTCTTCCTGGAGCACCCGAAGCAGCTTCGGCTGGAGCTGCGGAGGGAATTCCCCTATCTCGTCGAGAAAGAGGGTTCCTCCGTGGGCTTCCTCCAACAGTCCGCGTTTCGAGCTATTAGCCCCGCTGAAGGCGCCCTTCACGTATCCAAAGAGCTCGCTCTCGAGCAGGGTTTCCGGTATCGCGGCGCAGTTTATGGCGATGAAAGGCGCGTCTTTTCTCCGGCTCGTATTATGAATAGCCTTTGCAATGAGCTCTTTTCCAGTTCCGCTGTCCCCCGATATCAGGACCGACGTCTTGAACTGAGACGCCTTTTCCGCGAGCTTCACGACTTCGCCCATCTTATTGCTTGAATAGACGATATCGTTGAAATTCCCCTCGGTGCCGATCTCTCTTCGGAGATGTGTATTTTTGACTTTAAGGAGCTGTCTTTCCCGAGCCATACGCATCCTCAGTATAAGCTCCTCCGGATTTATAGGTTTATTAATGTAATCGTCGGCTCCTTTCTTAATAGCCTCGATTGAGCTTTCGACAGTTCCGTAAGCAGAGATCATGATGACAATTGATGCGAGGTCTCTCTCGCGAATCTCCTTGAGTAACTCCATACCGCTCATCCCCGGAAGCTTCAGGTCGCAGATGATAAAATCGTACCTGCCGCCACCGTCTATGAGTCCGAGCCCCGTTTTCGCGTTATCGACTGCCTCGGCTTCGTACCCTTCCATTCGGAGGATTAGCGTAAGGGAATCCCTTATCCCTTTCTCGTCGTCAATTACCAAAATTCTCTGCATTCTCATAATCTCTTACTGCCGGAAAAATAATCCTGAAGATAGAACCTTTCCCTTCCGTGCTTTCGACCCGGATGGATCCATCGAATGTCTCGACGATCCTGGCAGAGACCGAGAGACCGAGGCCCGTTCCGTGACCTGGGTCCTTTGTCGTAAAAAAGGGATCGAATATCTTATTCATTATTTCTCTCGAAATACCCCTGCCGTTGTCTCTCACTGTTATCACCGCTTCCTTGTCCCCTTCGGGGTATGTGGAGATCACGATTTCCCCGGGATCCGTAACCGCGTCTTTAGAGTTTAGAATGAGGTTAATCAACACCTGAGATAACTGCCCGGGGTCGACAATAATTGCAGGCATCTCGTCCGAGAGATCGAGAATAAGCGATATATTCTTCAATACGCCCTGGCTTCTCACTATTTCCACGGTGTCCTTTACGTTTAGGTTGACATCTACGATCTGGGGAGAGCTTTTTCTAGGTCGCGAGTAATCTAAGAGCGTCCTGATGATTTTGTCCACCCGATCGATTTCCCTCTTTATATCGTTTATAAAACCCAGTCTTTTATCGCTGTCTATATCGTGCGCCCTCCCGAGCACATCCGCGTAACCTTTAATCGCGGAAAGCGGGTTCCCAATCTCGTGTGCAATACCTGCCGAAAGCTGTCCCAATGAGACGAGCTTCTCAGATGCAATCAGCTCCTTCTGCGTTTGAAGAAGTTTGGCGTTCGTCACTTCGAGCTCTCCGATCTTGTCCCTGAGCTTCCTCTTCCCGTTCTCTAACTCATCAAACATAGATTTAAGGGCGGCGTAAAGCTGGTTTATCTCCTTGACACTCCCAACGTTCGCATTCTCGGGGAATTTGCCAACGCCGATCTTCTCCGTCGTTTTTATGAGCTCGTGCACGGGCTTAACTATCCTCCTAGAAAGTATGTAAAAGCCGAAGAGCGCTATTACCGTCAGGAACAGTATTATCCATAGGGCTATCAGTCTCTGGCTGAGCGCCATGTTTTCTTCAAGCGATGAAAGGGGCTGGTAAACGAGCAGTGTCGCTCCCTGATTTCCTGATAACCTGACAGGAGTCGCAATCTTGATGCCCTCGAATGAGGACATAAAAGGAACATCCGCCCCTTCTATTTCGGTAACCCTGTTACCCGTCCTCATCGATTGGAGTATAAGCGGGTCTGTCTTGCTCGCTTGG
>JBIOKC010000094.1:0-7349 GCA_044451425.1 Thermodesulfobacteriota bacterium | reverse complement strand
TCCCTCTCGCCGTAAGCGTATGCCGAATAACCCAGAGTGGAAGGCACCGCTCCTCCGACATCGAGACCCGATGTGTCGATTTGCATATTATCCAGCATCAGGAAGCTGAAATCCTTGCCCTTCTCCACTGTCACCATATAGGGCTTGCTGCTCAGGAATTTCCCGGATAAGCCCTCGGCCCTGAAAATCCCTTTAGCGTCCGTCTTTCCCCTGGCTATCAATTGATTCTGGCTGCTAACGATCCTCACATCGGCACCCACTATGGGCTCTAAGCTGGAAAAAGAAGACGCCCAGACGAGAAAATCGTCTTTGCCTTTTTTGGCGACTATCCCTATATCCGTGATGAGCACCCACTTCTGTACCCCCTCGTACTCCCCTGCGGGCAGTATGCCAACCTGATAAAGGCCGGGCTTGTTCTGCGGAATGTATTTTTTCAGATTCAGTACCGTGGATACCTGCTGGTTCTGCTTGTTATCGAGCTTAAAGCCGAGCTCTTGCGCTATACGCCCGCCCAGATAATCCCCCACAGTACCCTGATAGTACTCGTCCCTCCAGACCGAGTATCCGTACGATTGAAAGAGAAAAAAGATGTTGTTCAGATATACGCGGTCGATAGTGAGGTCGACGCTGTCGATATTAATCGATTTCAGTACCACCGCCTGGGTGCCCTTCGCATCGAGGAACATCCCCGGGCTCCCGAACTCCACCGTAGGCTTTAAATCCGCGAACTGAACCTCTTTCTTGTACTCCTCCCTCAGCACCGCGTCGTCGAGAGCGGGAAGCCCTTTGGCAATCGAGATCTCGTACTTGCTTCCGGGAACGAAATCGCCCGTTAGTACCAAATCGTTCTGGACCTTCTTAACCGTATATTTCACCTTGGGCTCTATAGATATGTAACCGGTTGCAATGTCGGGGCTCAGTGACGAGGAAAAACCAATTTGGATAGATGACTTGGGGTATTCCGATTTGGGCTCGACACTCCTTACAGCGAGCTTATCCTTGGAGCCCAGCAATATATTTTCGACGTAATCGTTTCCGAGTTGGACGTTGCCTTCGGCCGGAGAGAGGTCCCCAACTATCACGAGCTTGAACTTCCTCTCCTCGGCCATCTTTTCGACCGGGTCGCTGCTCCACTTGATAGACGTGTTCCAGTAATTAGTAATTAGTTTTACCGGGATAGACTTCTCTTCCACGCCCTTTTCCGATGGAACTTCGACTAAACTTATTTTTCTCGCTACGATCGCGGGATCGACTGCGTAATTGAAATCTATAGTCCCTACGAGTCTGACGGTATTCCTCTTATCTGAAACTGGCTCTTCAGTGACCGTAGCCTGTAAGACTTTAAATTTGTCCGTCCGCACCTCGAACTCGCTCTTCCCGCTGAGCGCCTCCCCGGGCTTCAGGAAATTTTCGGGCTTGAGCGTGATCTTGTAATCGGTAGCCATGTTGAATTTGTTAGAGGCCCGAAAACTGAGCACATTCGGGGTCTTCCACGTCCACGAGCCGTTCACCGGCGGGACTATCTTCGCCGGATCGCGTCCCAGTATCTCACCCTCTTCGCTCTTACCCACTGGTTTGTTAAAAACAATATCGACAAAGCTGTTGTCCTGGTCGTCGAACTTGACCTCGACCACCGATACACCTCCCCCCTTTGCCGCGGTTATCGTATTTTTTATGCCCGATGCAGGTATATTCTTTTTGACCAGCATCAGACCCATTATAAGAACCATCAGTACGAGTAACGCAATAGTTATATTCTTCGGGTCTCTGAACCGGAGTTTATTATCGGAAGTATTTTCCATAGCACCATCCTCTTATTTTTGTCTATACGATCGATACTGACAATTGTAAATCCCTACAGGTTGAATCAAGCTAAGAGATTATAAAACACCATAAAACAAAACAAAATAGCACTAAAACTTAAAGTTCAGTCGGAAAGTTGACGTGGATACAACGTTCCAGACGGCAATATATTGATTAAACTGAAATGGTTACCATAATAATCAGAGGTAAAACAATCAGCCCTGACGATGAAGCTCAAAGGCAAGACAGCATTAATCACAGGCGGAGGTACGGGGATCGGTAGAGCGACGGCGCGCCTTTTCGCGAGGGAAGGAGCGAATGTCGTAATTACGGGGCGCACTGAGAAAACGCTTAACGATACCTCCCTTGAGCTCGGAAACGAGGGATTGGAAATAAGCCACCTTGCGGCGGACGTTTCCAACGAAAATGACTGTAAAAAAGCGGTCGATTTGACAATAAGCAAATACTGCCGAATAGATATACTCTTCAATAACGCCGGTGTCTGCTATAAATCGAGCACGCACGAAACCCCTACGTCCATGTGGGACGAGACGTTCGATATCAATGTTAAGGGCGTATTCCTTATGTCCAAGCACGCCCTTCCCCACATGATCAGAGAGGGTCGGGGCTCGATCGTGAATAACTCGTCTATTTTGGGACTGAAGGCTTCTCCCGCAGGCTTCGCCGCATACAGCGCATCCAAAGGCGCCCTGAATCAGCTTACCAGGAGCATGGCCCTCGAATACGCTGAAAAAGGTATCCGCGTGAACGCCATATGCCCAGGGACGATTTATACGCCTATGATGGATGTATTGTTCGAAGAATGGGGAGAGAGGCAAATCGGCGAAAAACGATATATATCGGTTCACCCCATCGGACGGTTGGCTCAACCCGAGGAGATCGCCCATGCGGTTTTATTCCTGTGCGACGATAATATCCGATTCATGACGGGCGCGATGCTTTCCGTGGACGGTGGAATGAGCGCAAAGTAGGATATTACTAAAATTAGGCCTTATCCGCCGGTGCTCCCTAAGTTATAATCACCTAGCGAGATGGCTGTCTCCGGCAGCACGAATCCAGATCCGTAATCCTGTTTCGGAGGAATGCTATAATGAGCGAGAAGAAAATAGGTGTAGATTATTCCATTCTCCACCAGATTGACAGCCCCGCTAACAGGCTTTTGAGAAAATCGATCTGGGGCGAGGACGACGATATCGGGCAGCAGTCGTTCATCACACCCGTATACCTCGACGAGCTTATCCGCAGGCTCAAAATCAACGAGCGGAGTTATGTGCTCGACGTGGGAAGCGGCGTGGGCGGCCCTGCTATATATATAGCAAGTAAAACAGGGGGCAGAATCGCGGGGATCGACATCTCCCAAGTTGGGGTGGATATGTCGAGAAAACTGGCGAAAAGGTCGGGGCTCGAGGAAAAAACCGAATTCCATTTGGGGAACGCGATGAAAATACCATTTGGCGATGACACCTTCGACATTGCGATCAGCCTCAATGTCATGAATGTGTTCGAGGACAAAACAGGACTCTTCAAGGAAGTGTGCAGAGTACTTAAGCGGGGCGGCGTATGGGCTTTCCTGAGCGGCACTTTCGATATGCCGGACGACCCGGAAGTGAAGAGGAAAATGGTGCGCGGATACCTCATCCCCCAGTATTACGACTCCCTGTCCAATTACCGCGATAAGCTTAAGAACGCTGGTTTTGAAATCGAGGAGATCACCGAATACGTCTCAGACTTCAGAGTTCAGAACAAGAAATGGGGCGACGCATATAAGAAGCATTACGATGAAATAGTTAAGGAGCAAGGCAAGGAGAACACCGATTATCACATCCTATACTTCGATACTTATCTCCAACTGATAGACGAGGGAAGAGCCGCCAATCACCTGATCATATCGAGAAATCCCGAATAACGCCCCGCTGTATAATTTCGGGTTCCTAACATCAATCCATAGTTCATATCATTAGTTCATATCATTTCTGTTTTGAACAACAATTCGTCTTCGTTGCAGGCGAAATAATACTTTAGCATTAATACTATAGTTTGATAGTACTGTGATTAATAAGCCTTTTAATCTGCAAAAAATTAAGACTTGATAGACTATATATCAATAGAATATAATGATTATAGAGAATGGACATATGAAAACATCGTACGGATTTGCGGATTTGGCTTTATATTCGGTTTTATTAGCCGGGTTATTTATAGCGTTATTCGCATAGCTTAACTACATCTTGCCTTTTGCTTCTCTTAAGCCCTCCTACTTCCTTCTCAGGATTTAGGAGGGTTTTTTTCATCCGGTACTTTCGCAAGGTCTAAAAGCACGCAACTCATTTCCAACGCCCGCTCCATTCCGTCCTCAGCATGCCATAAACTACATGGTCTACGTAGTGGTCGTAGAGCCATTCGGCCTGCCGTATTATACCCTCTTCCTTAAAACCGAGCCGCTCCGGTATTGCCCTGCTCTTCATATTTTCTGTCGCGCACCTTATCTCCACACGGTTTAAGCCGAGATTGCCGAATGCGTAATCCAGAACGCATATGCATGATCGGGTCATAATCCCTTTTCCCTGATAATTCTGAGCGAGCCAGTACCCGAGTCCCGTCGAATGACTCAGCCAATCGACCTTATGGAAACCGATCATCCCGGCGAGTTTTTGCCTGTAACGTATGCAAAGCTGCAGGCTGTAATTCTCCTCATACTGCTTTCTGCTGTATTTTATAAAATAGATGGTGTTCTGAAGATACTTGTTACTGTCGAGCCACGGAAGCCACTTACGCAGATTCTCCCTGTTGCTGTCCGTAAGCTCGAATAACTCCTGCGTGTGATCGTCGCAAAGGAGTTCGAGTTCGAGATAGTTTTCCACCCTGAGCTTAAATAGATCGTCCATTACAGATTCCGCCTCAGCCGTAGCTCCGCTCTATAACTCCCTCGAGAGCGGTTTTCAATCCCGCGGGATCGTTAGAGCCTATCCTGTATTTTTCACCGTTCTTCATCCTCAGCTCGACCGCAATAAGCCCGGCAACATTATACAGCCACCCATCGGGCGTCTTCCTTATCCCCCACCC
The DNA here is from genome assembly GCA_044451425.1 of Thermodesulfobacteriota bacterium. Classification (GTDB taxonomy): domain Bacteria; phylum Desulfobacterota_D; class UBA1144; order Nemesobacterales; family UBA2774; genus 2-12-FULL-53-21. Next base: position 2,462 of record JBIOKC010000094.1, on the reverse strand, counting down.
GTAGTACCAGGGATTCCTGACTATCTCAGCCGATACGATCTCCTTCACAGGAAACCTCTTGCGAATGATCCCTATACCGAATCGAATCGAAACATTTTGATTGTCGACCGTGACGGTCAAGGCGGCAAACAATAAAAGGCAGAGCGCGAGCAGCGCAAAAACGGCTACAAAAAAGATATTGAACCCGTGAAGATAGAAGAAATTCAATAATAGATAAAGACCCGTGCCGATGACAAAAAGCATCAGATATCCTACCTGCGTGCGCCTGTAAACCATAACCATTCTCCGAATTTACTCCTTTCAGTCTTATTCATCCGGCATGCCGGGGAGCCTGAAAGGGGTCAATAGCGCCAGCCGCCTGTGTGCCCGACAACTTTCTGTAAACGTGTGCCATCGCGACCATAGTCACCGGTATCGTAACGAGTAAGCCGACAAAGAAACAGATGACGCCGAGAAGGTTAATCAACGATAATAATATCAGGAACGCGAAAAGCTCCCACTTCACTCCGTTCGTAGCTTCGGCGCTCTTCTTAAACGCCTCGCCGATTTCCATATCTCTATCAGCGATGAAATAGATTACGTACTGGTACTTGACCATCCAGATCACTCCCGGAACTATCAGCAATATGAAGCCCGCAGCCACAAGGAGACTATAAAGGATGTAGCCGCCCGTGAACTTCAAAAACAACGAAGGAGTAAACGATATAATTTGTGTAATTTCTCTTTCGTCGTTATCACAGAACTTCAAGGCTATTTTTATGCCGACTATATTTATCGCGATCGTCAGAAAAAGGTAACCGATATTAAAAACCAGCGAGAATAAGGGCAGGCGTTTTTCAAAAAGACCGGCAAACCCGCTGAAAAACGAGCCTGCCAGTAGCGAAACCAGCAGAAAGACGATAAACAAGCCGAGATTGGCTCTGGTCGTCCGCCATCCGAATTCGATTGCTTCTCTCTTAGAAAATCTCTTCACCGGGATCGGCAAACCCTATAATGCTAACATTGTATCTCAACTTTACTAATACTCGGTTTTTCAATACCAGTTTACCCGAATACCGAAATTCACTATCCATGCAAACCCGTTTTCATCGCCGAAAAGAATATTCGCCTGAAAGGATAGAATACGGGGTCCGACGGGTATATGTCCCTCAGTCTTTTCCGGGACCTGGCAATGAACGGCTCACGGAGCTCCACGGGAAATCGCTCAAGATATGGCCGCATCATTGTCCCGGATAGCCAGTCCGCAACTGCGTCCGTATCCCTCAATATATGGGGAAAGACCTTCTCGAAAACATTTATATTCATACCGCCGCATTTATATAAAACTTCGGCGTACATGTTTATCGATAATACCGGTGACGTTCTCGACCATCCATCGAGAGCGTCCGAGAACGGGGCTTCTTTTGCGACTTCATGAATCAATAACTGGGTTTCATGGTTATGGTTGGATGGGAGCTGGACCGCGAGCTGCCCTCCCGAACGCAACGCGGAAAACAGCCTCGGAATCAGCCCGAAGTGGTTGTTCATCCACTGTATTGCGGCGTTTGAGAATATAAGATCCCACTCGCCTGCTATGTCCGCTATAGACCTAAGCTCGAACCGGAGTCCCGGCCTCTCTTTCGCTTTTACCTGCTCAAGCATCTCGGGAGAGGAATCGATTCCCAGCACTTCGCTGTCCGGGAGACGTCCGGCAAGCATGGACGTCAGCTCGCCCGTTCCACACCCGAGATCGATAACCCTCAACCCCTCTCTTAGAACTACCATATTAAGCACGTCTTCGAATGGCGCGAACCTTTCCGCTTGAAACTTATGATAAAGCTCAGGATCCCACGACATGATTAAGCAACTAAACCTCCCGTGAATTAAAATTACTTTAAATAGCGGCTAATTTCCATAAAAGTACAAATAAAATTTATATGTTATCATTTTCTGCCATACGATACTCATAGAATTAAATCCGGGAGTGACAATGTCGAATCTAATATTCATTGCAATAGGCGGCGCAGCCGGAGCCCTGCTTAGATATTCCGTGTCAGGCTTTGTCCATAACTACGCCAACGGGGCATTCCCCTGGGGAACTATGGTAGTGAACTTAAGCGGTTGTCTGGTGATAGGGTTCCTCTGGCAGATGTTTGAGAACTTTTCCTTTTCGCCGAATATGAGGTCATTCATATTCATAGGCGTGCTTGGAGGTTATACAACTTTCTCCACCTATGGTCTCGAGACTTTCAACTTCATGAGAGAAAAGGAAATAGGGGACGCCCTTTTAAATTTTCTCGGAAGCAATATACTGGGTATAGGAATGGTATTCCTGGGCTTTATCGCGGCCCGATACCTGTCCGGTATCGCGAGGTAGGAGCTAACTATGAACATTTTTAAAGAAGAGGTTCTACTCAGAATGTTCATCGGGGAAAGCGACCATTACAAGGGAAGAGCCCTCTATGAACATATAGTATACAATG
>JBIOKC010000093.1:0-7517 GCA_044451425.1 Thermodesulfobacteriota bacterium | reverse complement strand
GGGGTTCGAATCCCTCCGGGGGCGCTTCTATTCCCCTAAGCATGGTGACAGTGTTACATTTGGCAATGGAGTCCGGCTGGTTGTAAGCTCTCGACCCTTTCTTTTTTTTCGGGTAGTTACTCCCGTTTTCGTGTGGTAGAATCCTTCTCCGGTATTTATGTGCCGTAAGTAAATAGGATGGAGTATTTGTAAGGGGAGGGCGTCCGGTTCTTCCGCGCACTCGGAACCGTTGCCAGGCACGGCTGTAATTGCCCCGAGCCGTCGAAAATAGCTCATGCATATACCGTTTCTCGATATCGATCTCATAGCCCTCATCAAGTGGGCGGGTTACTTAGGCATATTCATTATAATATTCGCCGAGTGCGGGGTATTTTTAGGCATATTCCTCCCGGGCGACTCACTCCTGTTCACGGCGGGGTTCCTGGCTTCGCAAGGTCATCTGGACTTGGCTCTCCTGATACTGATATGCTTCGTCGGCGCCGTGCTGGGCGACAACTTCGGCTACGCGTTCGGACGCAGGGTAGGGCCCGCAATATTCAAGAAAGAGGACTCGTTTTTTTTTCACAAGAAGCACCTCGAGCGGGCTGCCCGTTTTTACGAGAAGCACGGCGGCAAGACCATAATTCTCGCCCGCTTCATGCCCGTTATTAGAACGTTCGCTCCGATACTCGCGGGCGTCGGCAGGATGAACTACCGTGTTTTCATCCTGTACAATCTCGTTGGCGGAGCCCTCTGGGCGATCGGAATAACCGCCCTCGGCTACTTATTGGGATCGGCGATCCCCGGAGTTGACAAATATCTCTTTCCTATCGTACTCTTGATAATCATTATCTCTATATTGCCGGGTATCATCGCGTCACTCAGGTCTGTGACGTCTAAGAAAAAGCAGAATTCCGGATCCTGAACTGATCTCTTATCCGCGGAGTCTAATTTTGCATACTCTATATATCATTTCAGTATACATACATATACTCTCGGCGACAGTCTGGGTCGGGGGGATGTTCTTTCTTATTCTGGTGCTGATCCCTGTGCTCAGGAAACCCGAGCTCCGGGAGTTATTCCCCACGGTTTTCTATCAGGCTGGTGTGAGGTTCAGAATCGTCGGCTGGGCATCACTGATCGTTCTCATCATTACCGGGACGTTCAACCTCGCCTTCCGGGGCTACACAGTATCCGACATCATGACGGGCAGGATTTTCGAAGGATTATTCGGACACGCACTGCTATCAAAGCTCATCTCTGTCGGACTGATCCTTACCGTGAGTGTAATACATGATTTCTGGATCGGGCCTAAGGCGTCCGAGATCATAAAGGAGAAATCCCTCTCTCCCCGGGGCGCGAGCCTAAGACGAACAGCGGTGATGCTCGGAAGGCTCAACTTCATACTCGCCCTCCTTGTCGTTCTTCTCGCTGTCATGCTGGTGCGAGGCGGCGTTTAACACGCGTTGTATATCGCTTCGAGTCTGCCCTGAGTGGTGTCGGAGGGGTGCATCCCCCATATAGCCGGCCTCAAAAGGTCTGAAAGATCTGTCTTAATATAAATAGCAGTACATCCCGACGAAAGAGAAGCGAAAAGAAGAATCTGAAATCACTGGGGCCGAGGTATATTCTTACCTCCCACACTCCGACTTCCGCGTTTAAAATGACGGCGTCGTTTTCTACTGATGTACCCGTGATTATTAAGTCAAGCTCACCTGCGGGACTCGTTACCTTCATTCTCAGTCTCCCTTTTCGATATATACGAGAATATCTCTAGGGCCGCTTCCTCCCCGGAGCGCACGCAATCGGGAATGCCGACACCGTCGTACGCGTTACCAGCGAGTTTCAATCCCGGGTATCTCCTTGCCCTCTCCATTATTCTCTCAACGAGTGCCTCGTTTCCGACGGCATAATGCTGCATCGACTCCGGGTTCCGGCTTACGATGTTGGAGCTAGGCGGGGATTTTATGACCGCCGGGGAGGAGAGAACCCTATGAGCCGAAGAGATGAGGCTCTGGTCGTCATCGCGGCAAATAACCGGGTTCTGAGAATCTCCCATAATGACGCGAAGCAGGACAGTTCCTTCGGGACCGCGACCGGGGGGCTTCACACTGATGAATGTGCATGCAAGCAGGGGTATGCCTTCGGACGACGGGACTACGAAGCCCGAGCCGTCGAGCGCATGAGCCACGTCACTCCTGTGGTAAGCGAGGTTTATCACTATGGTGGATACATACTCTATTTGTGATAGGCCGAGAGAGAGCTCGAGGTCTAGGCTCCCGGTAATGAGTGGGGCTTGAGACGCGAGCGCCGCTATGACCGCGTCGCACTCGATCGGATTTCCTCCGCTCAGGTGGATAATGAAGCCTTCGCCCGCAGGATCGATTCTTTTCACACGGCTCTTTTGCATGACGGAATCCTCCGGCAGCCGTGAGACCACTGTATTAATGAGAGTCCCCAGACCGCGATCGAATGCGAACCTCTCGCCGTTTCCTTCCTTCCCGTCTTTACGGGCTCCCCAGACCGCTCCATTTCTCCTCATTCTCCGTTTGACGCTTACGTATTCCTCTTCCATCTTCGCGAGTCCGGGAAGCGCTGCGCGGACGCTCGGTGTCTCTAGGTCGCCCGCATATTTCCCTGGGAGGAGCGGCTGCACCATGCGCTCGTAAGCCTCTTCACCGAACCTCCGCCTTATGAATGAGGCTGCGCTCTCGTCTCCGCGCGAGCCGCGTCTCGGGATCACGGGTTCGAGCGACATGCGGATCTTACCCTTCATCGAGAGGAGAGGAGTATTGAATAGCGCCCCCATTCGTGTAGGCGCGGGGAATAGACCTTCGGGAAGGGGCATGAGCTTACCCCCGCGTACGACGAAGAGTGTCCCCGCTTCTGCACTCGTTCCTATAATACGGGGCTCGAGACCCGCGCGTATGGAAAGGCCGAGCGCCTCCGGCTTTGACCTCAGGAACGAGTCGGGCCCTTCCTCAGCGAGAAATTCGCCCATTTCCCTCGTTGATATGACGCCCCCCGGCCTTACCCTGCCTTCGAGGACTGCGACTTCGAGCGGAAGTCCGTGCTCCGCGCTGAGCTCCATGAGCCTGTGAGCTGCGCTCAGACCCGTAATGCCCGCTCGAATCACGATTATCCGCGGCATTACTTTCCCGGAACGAGGAGGCTTTTTATTCATTGGACATACAGGCAATGTAAAGCGTTTCTTTGTCATCAGGATTATATAACACTTGGAGCCGTATTTGACATGGAAAAAGCAATTATGGTGCCAGAGTATTCTCAAATATTTGGGGCATGGCGCATCGCGGCAAGGTGTAAGGTGTCAGAAAGTCATACGCATTATTTTGTCAGAATTCAGGGCTACCTAAATCGGAATTCGGCTATTATCCCTGCCGCAGCCCTCTCTTCATTGCGTATTCCCTGATAAATGCTGCATATTCGGGCGGAGCCCCGGCGGTGGGTCATTATGGCATAGGAGTTGCACTAAACTTAAACATTTCAGGGTAAGAGAGTCCGGACCGTGAAGAGCATAAAGGAGATAGATTTTTCTTTAACCCCATTTGTCGTAATCTGGGAAGTTACTAAGGCGTGTGATTTAGCGTGCCGCCATTGCAGGGCGGAAGCGTTGAATATGCGCAACCCCGAAGAGCTTACGACAGAGGAAGGGTTCGACCTTATGGATAAAGTCCGCTCTATGGGGTCGCAGATTATGATACTGAGCGGCGGGGATCCTATAAAGAGAGAGGATATTTTCGATCTGGTCAGGTATGGGTCTCAACAGGGATTGCGTATGGCCACAATTCCCGCGGCTACTCCGAGCCTGACGCAGGAACTGGTCTGGAAGCTGAAAGAAGCGGGTCTCGCTCAGGTTGCACTCAGCCTGGACGGGCCCGATAGGGAGATACACGATACTTTCAGGGGGGTTCCCGGGGCTTTCGATTTGACAATGAGGGGCGCTCAATACGCCCATTCCGCAGGCATTCCGCTTCAAATAAACACGACTGTAGGGATACATAATATCGATTGCTTTGACGAAATTGCCCGGCTCGTGAGGGATCTGGGAATCGTTTTCTGGGAAGTGTTTTTCCTTGTGCCTGTGGGCAGAGGCAGTCTATTGAAACAAATGAAGACTTATCAGTATGAGAGATTATTTGAGAGACTTTATGAATTTTCGAAAGAGGTCGATTTCATAGTAAAAATTACGGAGGCTCAGCATTACAGGCGGTATGTGATTGAGCAGGAAACGAAAAAGAGATCTGCCGGAGGGAGCCCCCTCGCATTGGTCCTGCCCGAACGCCTCACGCGCGATTTCGGTCCGGGCGGCAGCATAGGGCTCGCTCCCAAGGGGGTCAATTCGGGCAACGGCTTTGTGTTTATTTCTCACACCGGTGAGGTCTTTCCGAGTGGATTCTTGCCCATCTCCGGCGGGAATGTGAGAAATGAAAGCATAGTCGATATATATAGGGAATCTCCGATTTTTGTGGAGATCAGGGATTATGACAGATTGAAGGGCAAGTGCGGTTTATGTGAGTTCAAGAACGTCTGCGGAGGCTCGAGGGCAAGGGCTTATGCCCTGACTGGGGACTACATGGAGTCAGAGCCCTATTGTGCCTATGTGCCCGAAGATTTCAAACGGAGATCTCGGGACGGGGAGATCATCCTGCATGACGATATTTACGACACGTCCGCCTAACGAGCCTGATAACACCTGTGTTTTCAGTGTTTACTTCATAAAATTCGTTTAAGGCAATAGTGATGTGGTCGTGAATGAAGATGGCGGACATCCACGATGAATGAAAGATCGTATATAGACTTTGACCTTTCCCCGTTCATAGTGATATGGGAGGTAACGCAGTCGTGTGATCTGGCGTGCCTCCACTGCAGGGCGAATGCGAGGACGTGCAGGGATCTACTTGAGCTCACTACGTGTCAGGGATATAATCTTTTAGACGATATTAAGGAGTTCGGCTCGCCCCTCCTCGTATTTACGGGCGGAGACCCGTTAAAGAGGGAGGATATATTCGACCTCATCGCTTACGGCGTCGGGAAAGGTCTCCGTACGACCGTGTTCCCGAGCGTGTCCCAGCTTCTCACTAACGAGTCTATTCGGATGTTAAAGGATGCGGGCCTGTCGAGGATGGCTGTGAGCTTGGACGGCTCGACTCCTGAACTTCGTGATTCATTCAGAGGGATAAAAGGAAGCTTCGCAAGAACTTTAGAGGTATTATCAGAGTGCGCGGCAGAGGGCATCCCTCTCCAGATAAACACGACGGTGACTAAGTATAATGTAAGCGACTTCGACAATATCGCTAATCTAATAAGCTCATTCAAACTCGTCCTCTGGAGCGTGTTCTTCCTCGTCCCTAGTGGCAGGGGAAGGGTGGAGGATGGATTAACCACCGAGGAGTACGAATCGGTATTCGAAAGGATGTACGAGATATCTAAAGTAATGCCTTACGATGTGAAGTCCACTGAGGCGCCCCATTACAGGAGATATGCAGCCCAGGCGAATGCAAGGGAAAAAAGGACAGCCAGATGTCCGCTCGTAGTCATATCGAAAAACAAGCAGGATTTGATTGGGAGGGCCCCCCGAGGAATAAACGACGGGAGGGGGTTTGTTTTTATTTCTCACACAGGAGAGGTCTATCCGAGCGGGTTCCTACTTTTGTCGGGAGGTAACGTAAAGAACGAGAGCATTGTCGCTATCTACAGAAACTCACCGCTATTCATCGAGATAAGGGACTACGACGGGCTCAAGGGCAAGTGTGGTGTGTGTGAGTTCAAAAACATCTGGGGAGGCTTGAGGGCGCGGTCTTACGCAGTCACCGGGGATTTCATGGAGTCCGAGCCATACTGTGTTAACATTCCGAAGAAATACGAAGCGAGACAATCCGATGAAGCAAGCAACTATCCAGCAAAAATTTAGCAGGTGCAGTACATGCAATCTGAGGGCACTGAGTATATTCTCGGTTCTTGATCATTTGGGGGCGCTTGAGCTCGAAGGTTTGCTGCAGAGGTTAGTTTATCCTAAAGGATTTGTTTTATACCTCGGTGGACAAAAGCCGCGCGGTGTTTATTGCGTCTGCTCCGGGCGTGTCAAACTATATCTTCATTCCTATGACGGCAGAAATGTGGTATTGGGTCACGCTTCGGCAGGAAGCGTGATCGGAATGAGAGCGGTTTTGTCGGGGAAGCCCCATGATCTTACCGCAAAGACGGTTGAGGAGTCTCAACTGAGCTTCATAGATAAGGAAGATTTTATGGACCTGATTAAAAGAAATGGACACGTTTGTTTGAGGATCGCGGAGACACTCGGTAACGAACTATCTAAGACATACGAAGATTTCAGAAACGTAACTCTTGCGCAGCCGTATCAACGTCTCGCTTCGCTTCTTTTGAGGCTTTGCGATGATTTCGGCGAGCCCACAGCCGAAGGGATAGTTATAAAACAGTGCGTGAGTCAGGAGGATATGGCGGAGATGACCGGCATGTCGAGAAGAACACTCAGCAGGGCTATTCAGAGGCTAAAGAGAATGGAGATAATCACTTGTGAACGACTAACTACAACTGTCAGGGACAAACTTGCGCTCCGAAACCTTCTCACATGAAAATCACTTCTCCTGCTTTATTGGCATACAGGGTTTATCGAAAGAAGTGCCGCTATTATTGAGACAAATGTCTCAATTCCAGTATGACATCTGTCCTTGACGTTATTGTCACATTTAAACCATAATTTAAACGATACAACCGGAATTTCGAGCTGGATTTGTATAGGCGGAAAGGAAGGATTGAGAATAACATATGCGGAGGAGAAAAATGGGATTATATAGAGGAAAGGGAGAAGCCAGTTACAAATGGCTGCCCGACATAGACCTCGAAAAGTGCACTGGGTGCGGAAAGTGTGTAGAGGTGTGTACACCGACATCTCTAAAGATAGTGAATAAAGATTTTGCACTCCTCGTTCGTGCCGATAAGTGTGGTAGCGAGGGACACTGTGTTGAAGCCTGTACTGAAGATGCAATACACATGGAATGGATAGAAATGACGGGGGAGCACTTCGCTGGCGAGTGGGTAACGGTTATGAGGCTGTGATCAACTTCCCGGTATTCCGCTTCACCGATAAAGCAATCTGAGTCATTCCGAGTTCACACTGCGTATTTAGGGTGTATTTATGGAATGAGAGAGATAATCTCCGAATTTCTGATTGGACACCATACGATGAGTCTCGCGACTTTAAGAGATAATTCTCCTTATGCGGCGTCGCTGTTCTATGCGAGTGATGGACTCACCTTGTATTTCATTTCAGAGCCGGGTTCTGAGCACTCGCTAATTTATGCTCGTGCCATCGAAAAACTTTACCGGAATTAGCCGCTTACTCCAACACCCATTTTGCAGAGTAATATAGTCGTTCAGATTATAATCCATTTCTCCGACTCAGAAGCTGACTTCGTCTTGCTCAAGCTTAATTTCGGGCATACGACCAGATGCAAATTATTTAATAATAGGCGATGGAATATAGGCGAAAAGACAGC
>JBIOKC010000092.1:0-7538 GCA_044451425.1 Thermodesulfobacteriota bacterium | reverse complement strand
CACCTCCACCGTGCGTTGGTGGCCGACGGTCCGGTAACACTGCCAGATGATCTCGCCGAGCGTGGACTTGTTCACCGACCGGTTCACAAAGCCCAATTCGGTTGGCCAGATTTCGTTGAAGATGACGCGGCCCGCGGTGGTCTCAATATCTAGCCCCATTCTCCCGAGTCTTCCGAGTTCCTCCGAAATGTCTTCAGGAGAAGCGCCGCTTCCGAGTTTCCCGAGAGTGGAAAAGACCAGGCTCTCGAGCTTTATCAGATATCCCCCTATCGCCTTCTTCCATATATAAGTCTCCCACTTGAGCCTGTCGGGCACCACGCTGTCGATGTTCTTTATAAAAACTATATCGCAGTCGAGCTCGTTCAGGTTCTCTATCAAAGCGCCGTGCCCCCCCGGCCTGAACACGGGCTTCCCGTCCTCTCCTATGAGCGGCCTGTTCTCCATATCGACCGCAATCGTATCCGTCGAGGGCTTCTGTACGGAATAAGCGATATCGAGACTCGCGCCCTTCCCCTGCCGTCTTTTGAGTATGTAAGCGCCTCAGCGAGATGCTCCTCGAAAGCCGTCCTGTTATGCATAGGGTACTTGTGAAACTTTATCATCCCCTTCGGCAGGTTTGAATAGTTAAGTCCCTTGTCGTAGAGCGCGTGCTCGACGATCTCGGAATACTCTCCCAGCTCGAGTAACTTTCTCAGGCTGAAGCCGTTTTTTTCGAGTGCCGATTCCAGGTCGTCATGAAATGCGAACTTCCCGAGTTCGTCTATGAATCTGAGCACGGACCTCGAATTTTCGTCACCATCCTTTGCCGCTTTTTCGAGTCGCCCGCGCTCAAGCCCCCCGCTCTTTGCCGCGGCCAGGAGTTCTCTGAACATCCTGCTCGCTGCCCCTGACGCGGGGACAAATTTTTTTATATGTTTCTTCAAGGACTCCGATTCGTAGTAGCTTGCGTAAGATTCGGCCTCGTCGCTTATGGATACTATGCCGTCCCCGATGATACAGGGCCTCGTGAGCTCTGAAGGAGCAAGCCCTCTCTCAAGCATCCCGATCTGTGAGATAACGGTCTCGGGATCCATACCTCTCGATTCGATTTCCCTGATAATATTCCGGTCGAGCTTGGTTTCACTCATGCGCTTCTTCGCATAAACCCCGGCTGCTTGGATTTACAACGGCATTATTCTATACGGAAAAAGACGCTTACCAAAGAGAAGACTCCGTGGGGCGCGGCGGGGCAGCGTCGTCTAAAAAGTTATGCCTCCATTTCCACTCCCGGAGACCCGCTATTTTCCGCGCCGGGCGCGCTCAGCCACTTTTTCACCATATCGAGGAGAAGCCTTTTCGTTAAGGGCTTGGTTATATAATCGTCCATATCGTTTCCGAGACACTTCTCTTTGTACCCCATGAGTGCGTGTGCGGTAACCGCTACGATGGGCGTCCTACCGAGCGACTGAGTCTTTTCCCATTCCCTGATCGCCTTCGTTGCCTCGAAACCGTCCATCACTGGCATCTGCACGTCCATCAATATGAGATCGTATAAGCTCTCACGAGCGGCCGAGACGCCTTCCTGTCCGCCCGAAGCTACATCGACATTGTAGCCGCCGATCTCTAGTATCCGCTTCGCGAGGTTCTGGTTGTCCGGCGTGTCGTCAACGACCAGTACCCGCGGCTGTTCTCTTTTTCCGGCCCTTGCGGACTCGAATGGAGAGCCCACTTGCCGGACCCCGTCGCCGTCTCCCCAATCAACAACCTCTTTCATGAGCCTGGAGACCACTTCGTAGAGCTTGGAACTCTTGACCGGTTTTATAATCGTTTCGTCGATCCCTCTGTCCTTGATCTCGGAAAAGGTCATTCCGCCCCAGGAGGTGAGGAGGAGTATTTTTATTTTTTTCCCTATGAAATTCCTGACGTGCTCGGCGAACTCTATCCCGTCCATACCGGGCATTTGCTTGTCCGCGATAATGAGCGGAGGCTTCCTGTCCATATTGTGCAGCATGGACAGTGCCGCCCTTCCGCCCCCGGCTTCCAGCACCTCGAATCCCCAGAGTGAGAGCACCTTTCTGAGCACCGACCTGTTCGTGCCGTTGTCGTCCACGACCAGGACGTGCGCGCCTCTGAAATTGGGCTGTACCCTCGCGACCCTGCCTTCCCTGTCCCAGTCCAGCTTGAGCGGGAGGGTGAAGTAGAAGGTCGACCCTTTACCGATCTCGCTTTCGAGCCATATTTTTCCGCCCATCATCTCCACGAGCGACTTCGATATGCTGAGCCCGAGACCTGCTCCCCCGTATATCCTCGTTGTAGAGTTGTCAACCTGCGAGAACTTTTCGAATATCCTTTCCCTGTCCTCTTCAGGGATGCCTATACCCGTGTCCGCTACCTTTAACTGCAGCTCTACGTCGTCCCCGTCGACGGGCCTTATGTTCTCCAGGTCGATAGACACCTCTCCGTCATCAGTAAACTTAATAGCGTTTATCACAAGGTTCACCAGTACCTGTCTTATCCTCGACATATCGCCGATCAGACGGTCGGGCACATTGTGGTTGATGTAGCATACGAGCTCGAGTCCCTTCTCGAACGCCCTCACGGAGAGCGAATCGGCGACACCCTCCACGAGATCCTTCAGGCTGAAGGGCTTGTCTTCGATCTCCATCTGTCCTACTTCGATGTTGGAGAAATCCAGTATTTCGTTAATCAGGCCGAGGAGCGCCTCCGAGGACGACTGAATTACCCGGAGCGTCTCGTGCTGATCGCTGGACAGGGACGTATCGAACATCAGCTCCGACATGCCTATGATCGCGTTGAGCGGCGTCCTTATCTCATGGCTCACGTTCGCGAGGAACTCTGACTTCGCATTGCTCGCGGCTTCGGCTGCCTCTTTCGCTTTCTTGAGATCCTCCTCCGCCTGTTTGATTTCCGAAATGTCCATCAGGCTCCCCAACACCGCTGGTCTGCCCCTGTACTGAATGGATTTACTGGTCTCCATGACCCATTTCGCCTCCCCCTTCTTGTTCACAATCCTGTACTCGTACGGCAGGCTCCTCAGGCCTTCGAGCATCTGCCTGCTCTTCTCCCCCACATCTTCACGGTCGAACGGGTGTATGAGCTTCCAGGGATTGGCACCTAACAGCTCTCCGGCCCCATGGCCCATGAATTCCTCGAACTGCGGATTTACGTATGCGAATTGGGAATCCTGTATGATGAACACGCCTATAGGGCTTCCAGTGGAAAGGGTCTCGAACAGCTCCTCCGCCTGCTTCTTCTCAGAGATGTCCATCAACGTACCGAGCACCGCCTCCTTCCCCATATACTGGATCGACTTCACCACTTCCATCGACCACATAATGGTGCCGTCCCTTCTTATAACTCTGTATTCGTATGGAGCATTGATCTCTCCCCTGAGCATCCTTATAGCGTTCTTTCTGACAGACGCCCTGTCGTCCCCGTAAACGTACCCGAGCGATTTACTCCCGAGGAGCTCATCCTCGCTGTATCCTGTGTAATTCAGGAGCTGAGGGTTTACGAACTTGAACTCCCCTTCCTGTATGATGTATATGCCGATAGGCGAGCTTGTGGAGAGTGTCCTAAGCATTATCTCCACTCTCCTTCGCTCCGTTATTTCGGCGACGCTCCCGAGCACGGCGGACCTGTCCCCGAACTTAATCCTTGTGACCGTCTCCGAAAGCCACTTAACCCCTCCATCCCTACCGAGTATCCTGTATTCGTAAGGCTCGATGCCCCCGCTCTCTATCATGCGTCTTGAGTTCTCCTTCACCTGCTCGCGGTCGAGGTAAAGAATAATCTTGTCGGCGCGAGTCCCGAGCAGCTCGTCTTCTCCGAAGCTCGTATATTCGCAGTACTGCCTGTTTACATACTTTATCTCGCCGTCCTGCACGATGTAGATGCCGATAGGCGAGCTTGCGGAAAGCGTTCTCAGCATCTCCTCGGTGTGCTTGAGCGAAGTAACATCCGTGACACTACAGAGAAGAGCTCCTTTACCTTTATACGTTATTTTCGAAACGGCCTCTGACACCCACACCGCCTGTTTCTTCCTGTTTATTATCCTGTACAGAACGGACACGGGATCCGTACCGTCCAGCATTTCGCTCGTGCATTTCCTGCGCTCCTCCCTGTCGTCGGGTGAGACAAGCGCTTCCGCCTTGAAATCCAGGAGCTCTCCTTTCGAATAACCGGTAATTTTTTCGAACTGCGGGTTCACGTACAAGATACGCCCTTCCGAGGTTATATAAGTCCCGTAAGGAGAGTTCGAGATAAGGGCTTCGTGGAATTCCTCCGAAGATTTCAGCTCGCTTATTCGTTCTTCGAGCCGGTCTACCGTCGCTGCGCTCTCGAGAGTGATAGCCCGGAGCTTAGATTCCGTATCCTTCACTTTATTTTCGGCGTATGTTTTGTCCTTGTAGTTCCTCGAATAATCGAGCGTGAGCCCGATGAAGGGAATGAAGCACGCGAGCGCTTTTAGAAAATCGGCGTATAGAAAATACTCGCCCGGAAAGAACGTCGACACGATAACGACGAAAATCTCGGACGCGAAGAGCGGAATGAGCATTATCTCGAGCACGTACGACAAAGTCGTCCTCTTATATCTGAGGTAATATTCAGACGCAATCGCAGCGGCGACAATAGAGATCATAGGCGCCAATCCCCACAAGCGGGCTGCGAGTTTATGCGGGTCGGGGTTGCCTGCTGAAGGACCGGATTCAGCAAGGACATAAAATATTACGAGCGATACGCCCGTTATAATCGAGCTTACGATAAGGTAGCGGCCCGTCCTCTCGTGGAACTCATGCTCGGTCTCTCTCCTCATCAGGACCAGAGCGCCCGCGAATATCAGTATGGCGGGGAACAGATCGACTGCGGCCGAGGATACTGATATGAAGAATTCCCTGTATACGCCATCGCGGAAAAGGTAAGAGGCGAAGAGCTGAAATCCGCTCACCACGGCAGTGCCTAAGAGCGAGATTCCGAGTATGAACGAAATCCTGCTTTTCTCCATCGAGTAATGCGCGAGACACAGCGTTCCAGTAAAGAGAGATATGAGGATCGTTGCCATTGCCGTGATCTTGAAGGCCTGCGACGTCTCCAAGTACTGCATTCTGAAATCTTCTCCGAGGAGCGAGAGAACGAAAGGCAGCACACTAAGCCCGACAACGGTTACGAAGAGCCCATTCGGGAACTTCGCATCCTCAGTGATTACATTACTTCTTTCCGGTTTCATTCCTTAATCAGAAGGGACACTTAACCCGTTCTCGTTCCTCGATTCAGAGTACCGCAATTCCTATGCCATGAAGATTGCGCCCTAACGTGCCGGATTCTAATCATTATTTATCGGTTTCTCGGAAACGCCGCGCATTTCGTGACAATAATTGTCATGTAATGTCGAAATTGCGGAATTTAGTTAATTGACGATGCTTGAAACGTATTACGGGATCAGTCACCAAATTCGTATAAAGTTAATAACCTTGAAAAATAATCTAAGCCATTTTATCAAGAATCATATTTAATTGTCCCGGCCGGAATAATAGAAAATCCGATGCATAGTATATTCTCGATTGCCAAGAAGAAGCTGCATAAACTTGCATTCGCTGCGAACGAAACCTGCGGCGGGCACATAACAGACGAATTCAAGGAGAAGGCAAGCAGATACATCGCGGAATCCGATAATACGCAGCCTTCACGGAACGATCCTTTATTTCGACAATACATTTCATGCCTTGAAGGCCCGATCGCGGAATAATCCTCCTTACTCCGGCTGTTACGGACGGGATCGAGCGGCACCGCCGGTTGTTTGCAATGCCCTAACCCGCCCCCGTGTTCGACAACCGCTATCAAAGATATATCATCATAGTCATATACCTTTACAACCCCGAAGATTTCTGTAGAATTGGAATATGAAAAATCTCATACCGAATAAACGCACACTCTGCCGTTCACTTATACTTATTTGCCTTCTCGCCGCCTCCACGGGATGCTTCTGGAAAGGTAACAAGACGAAAACCGCCAAAATAAGTAATCCGGAATCCGTCTCCTCGACATGCGCGAAGAATGCGGGACTCGACGAAAAGGATACTTCGGCGCTTAAAGCAGCTATAAAGCATTACGATGGAGAATTCACGGACGAATTCAAGCTCAACGCGATGTCTATTATCGCCAACTCGCACACCGTAAATCCCAAGCAAAGGAATTCAGTCACGAAGGAATACCTCTCCTGCGTAGAGGGAAATACCGCTCAGAAGAAATAAGCGTTCAGTCGGGCGTCCGGGGCTTGCGACCTTAGCACTCATTTCATTTCCGCTCTGGCGGCGACACCTTCTCCATAACTATAGACCCGGTAAGACACACGTATTGGAACTGCAGTTGCCACGCGGTCGAGAGCCATGGGCCTTCCAATTCCGTAGGTATAGTCGTTATCTCCGTGAACACCTGCTTCATCACTTTCGCTCCGGGTCCACCAGGACCGCTGTAATCGCCCGCGAAGAGCTGATCGAGCTTCCGGAGCGCCTGATTCGCGGCGTTATACTCGGATACCGCCAGCCGTTTGTTCGCGTACCGACCGTTCATCAGCAGCCCCCGACTGTCTATCGATCGTATCAGCGCCCTGGCGGAATTCCGCGCTTCGGTGGCGAATTTCTTGTCCTGCGCCTCGTCCCTTCCCGCCGATCTATAGATATTGAAGCTTATACCGTAGACCTTTTCTCCGGCCTGCCCGAGCGCAGACCCGTAAGCCGACGCCTTCCCCGCCCATGACGCATCGACGTTGGGGTTATCCCTAAAAGCTCCGTAAGTACCAGTATAGAATACTGCGAACACCTCGGCGAGCTTCGCCGCGTCTGCCGTAAGCCCCTGGAAGGGGAACTTGTAGAGGCTCTCGAGTTCGGGATCGGACACAACCTTGTCCCTCCACGCGCCGCTAGCGGCGTTGACGCCCAGCGGTTGATTCATGTTTGACAATTCATAGAGTTTGTAAAGCAGGACCTGGAATCTTAGATTAACGTCCTTTACGGACTTAGCCTCGTCCGGGGCCTGCGCGCCTGCTCCAGCGGTCCACAGGAGCATAAGGAATAATGCGAACACGGCTCTTCTCATATCCAATTCCCCCCTCTCGGTTATTCGGGAAAACTCACCCGCAATAATATACATTAAAACAAATTAATCCCGTCTAGTCCAGAGTGGCGATAGCCCTGCCCCTTGTCTAAACAGTTAAAAGCAGATTCCGAGGAGGTATGATTATGAACCCGTTTATGTTACGATCCCGTCAAGCGGGCTTGCTCTTAATACAGTTCTTCTTTATAGTAGGCTTAACATTGAACACATATGCCCAGAAAGACAATGGGGAAATCAATCCCGTCTCTCCGGCTCGACACTAGCTGTAGAAAGTTTGATCCTCCGGCCGAAGAGCCTTACGGATATAAAAGCCTGAATTCGGGGAGAGAGTGCTCCCCAGCAGAACCCCGTTAGCCCAGTAAAATCCTGTTTCTCCGGCAGGGATTAGATCATAAGTATAACCTGATTCGTACCGAACCTTTTCT